>JADGPI010000055.1 GCA_017882525.1 Thermoleophilia bacterium | reverse complement strand
TGGCCGGCCGCACCAGTTTCGCGTATGCACGTCCGATGAGCTCGGCCATCGCCTCGTCCAGCTGGCCGGGGACTTGACCGCGCACGTCGTACGCTTTGAAACACTCGAGATGCCAATCGTCGTTCGTCACAGATCCCTTCCTTCTCCGCGCTCCTCGAGCAGGGCCACGAGCTTCTTCACGTCCTCGGCCCGTCGCTTGTCGGCAACGAGCGTCCGGCCCGCCGCCCTCGCGACCACCAGCCCATGGACCCCAAGGAGAGCCACTAGTTCGTCTCGATCTTCGCAGAAGACCACGTTGTCGACCGCATCCAAGGCGATAGTCCGACCTTCACACTTGTTCCCCTGCTCGTCCGGAAGGTAGTCCTCCAGCGCCGTCCACCCTCCAAGGTCACTCCATGCAAATGTGGACCGCACCATGTGGACACGCTTTGCCTTCTCCATGACGGCGTAGTCGATGGATATGGCCGGCAACGCTGGGAAGACCTTCGCGAGCGAGGCCTCCAGCGAGGAGCGCGCCTTTCCCGCTATCGCAGGCTCGAGGATCCGGAGATGTTCAGGCAGATTCGCCTCAAGCTCGCGCATGATCGTGCCCACGCTCCAAACGAACATCCCGCTATTCCACCAATACTCCCCAGATGCCACGTAGCCGGCTGCCGTGGCGAGATCGGGCTTCTCCCTGAAGCTCGACACTTCGCCGTAAGCGATGCCTCCTTCGTCATCCAGTAGCTGAGGACAATGGAGATAGCCATACCCGGTCGCCGGGTAACCGGGTGTCACGCCGATCGTGCAGATCGCCTCGGTCCGCAAAGATAGCCTGACCGCGGCATCTATCGTGCGCTGAAACTCCTGCAAGGGTGAGATCCAGTGATCGGCCGTGAGGACCACCATCACCACGTCTCCGAAGAGCTCCCGGCACACAAGCGAGGCGAGAGCGACCGCCCCCGCCGTATCGCGGCGCGCCGGCTCACCGATCACGTTCAAAGCGGGAAGCAGCGGCAGCTGCTTTCTCACCTCAGGGACGAAATCCTCGCTGGTGAGCACGAGAATGCGGTTGTTCGACGTGAGCGTGCTCGCGCGTTCGTAGCTCTCTTGGAGCAGGGTCCTCTCACCGATGAGTCGAAGAAACTGCTTGGGCCGCGTGCGAGTGCTGGCCGGCCAGAAGCGCGTGCCGACGCCCCCGGCCATGATGACCGCTACTACGTCCATGCCACTCTCCTCGTGTCGGATCCAGCGGAGAGGCCACCGCAGAGGCGATGCGCTCCGCGAAAAGGCCTAAATACCGGTAGCTCCTCTCAAGCCCACCGCGATGACCACGAGCACTACGACGCCCACAGCGAACCGGTACCACACAAAGGTCCTCAAGGAGTGGGTGCGGACGTATCGGAAGAGGAACCAGGCAGCGAAGAACCCGGAAATGGCGGCAGTCACGATGCCCACGAGGAATGGCGTCCCGGTGCCCGCGGGCAGGCCGCCCTGATGCAACACCTGATAGCTCTTGTAAACGGCGCTGCCCCCGATGATGGGGATCGTAAGGAGAAACGCGTACCTCACCGCGGCCTCTCTATCCATCTTCAACCCGCGTAGCGCAGTAAGGGTCACCCCGGACCGAGACACACCGGGAGCGAGCGCGAGCGCCTGAGCCACGCCGATGAATAGGGCGTGAGACCAGCGGAGGCCGTCAAGCTTCTTCCGCAGGGGAAAACGGGAATCGACAGCCCACATGATCGCGCCGAAGACTATCATCAGGATGGCGATCAAGTAGGGTTTGCCCAAACGGTCTTCGATGAAGCTCTCGAAGGCGACCCCAACAAGCCCAGCTGGGATCGTGCTGACGAGGAGGAGCCACGCGAGCTTCTCGTCTGCAGTCTTGATCCTGCGCCGCCAGATGCTACCGAAGAACGCCCTCAGCAGCCGGACGACGTCGCGCCACATGAACGCGAGGATCGCGACGAACGTCCCTACGTGGAGCGCCACGTCGAACGTCTTGTTCAGGTCAGGATTGTTGAGGAAGAAGTGCCACCCGAAGGCCCAGGGCACCAAGATCAGATGGCCAGAGCTGGAGATCGGGAAGAATTCGGTCAGACCCTGAACGACGCCGAGTATGGCAGCCTGTATGGCGGTCACGCGAAAGCGCCTCCTGAGTAGTGAGAGGGTGCGGGCACGGCGTCGAGTTTACCGCAACCGGCCCGGCAGCGCGCGGAACGGCCACGCCACGCGCAGTGAAGCGGACTCGGCGTTTGCACCCGCTCACGCGTTCCCTTATACTACGCGGGGTCTACGCTCCTCGGTAGCTCAATGGTAGAGCACCTGGCTGTTAACCAGGGTGTTGCAGGTTCGAGTCCTGCCCGGGGAGCCAATCTTTTTTTCCTGCCCCCCGGGGACGGCCTACGCCGCCGAACTCAGTTCGTGTCGAACCGAGCTGTCGGCCGAGGCACCGACATCTTCCACTTCCGCCCCACACGCCGGGCATGAGAGACCGCTTCCGGTTCTCGTCCGCAGTAGCCCCACCGGCTGGCCGCCGCAACAAAAGCAACGCTGGCCCGTGACAAGCGTCTCCACCCTTACCGCCAGCGAGACCTGGCTGCGACCAGAGGGCGCACCGTCCGCCGACCGCTCTGACCATCCACGCATCAGACCCTCCTCAAAACACCGGTGACCTTGCCGACGATCACTGGGTCGCGAGCGAAAATGGGCTCCATATCGTCGTTCTCTGGCTGGAGACGAACCTGGTCCTTTTCACGGAAGAACCGCTTCAACGTCGCCTCGTCCTCCAAGAGCGCGACGACTATGTCACCGTCGCTCGCATACTCCTGTCGCTTCACGACGACCATGTCCCCATCAAGGATGCCCGCCTTGATCATCGAACTCCCTGTCACCCGAAGGGCGAAGCACCCATCCTCCTCACCGAGGAATCCAGGGATATCGAAGGCATCCTCGATGTTCTCATCCGCAAGTAGCGGAACTCCGGCTGCCACCCGACCCACGAGCGGTATTCTCCGCCCGCCCCCGCCGAAAGATCGAGCACCCGGCGTATGCCCCAGGAGCTCGAGGGCCCGACGCTTGGCGCTGCCTCGCCTTATGTATCCCAACTCCTCCAGGGTCGCCAATTGGCTGTGGACGGAGGCCGGCGAGCACAATCCAACGGCCAGTCCTATCTCGCGCACGGTGGGTGGATAGCCCTGCCGCTCGACCGCGCATTGGATCACGGAGAGGATCTCCGCCTGCCGCTCTGTCAATGCCATCGCACACCGTCCTTCGCGATGCCCGCACTTCTCGGAGGTGAACATTCGTTCGGTTGGCGAGAGTATAGAACACTTGTTCGCCCGCGGCAAGGCTCCTGTTGACTCCCGGAAAACAGGGCCTTATACTCACCGCTGCTCGAGTTCGCGTGTCCGAGTGGCGGAACTGGCAGACGCGCTAGGTTGAGGGCCTAGTGAGTGCATAACTCATGGGGGTTCAAGTCCCCCCTCGGACACCATTGCCTTTCCTGTTTCTCACCTCGGTCCTGGTCCCTTTGCCGTTGCTTTTTTGGGTTGCGCTCGGCCTACAACGGGGTAAAGTGGTATCGGTTCGACCGGACTGACCCATCGACTAGAACGCTACCTCGGAGGACCTAATGGCTGCGACTACCGCCAAGACCAAGGGAGCTAAGCCTCCCCCTGAGCTTGGCCTGAAGGACGTTTATCGTGCGTGCGACCCGTCGACTCTTGGTTTCAAGTCCACCGCTGAACTCGCCGGGCTCACGAAGATCATTGGTCAGGATCGCGCGGTCTCCTCGGTTCGCTTTGGCATGGACATACAGAGTGACGGCTATAACGTCTTTGCCATGGGGCCCATGGGTACCGGCAAATCGAGCACCGTTTACGAATTCTTGTCCCGCCAGGCGGCTTCGCTCCCGGCGCCCGACGACTGGGTCTACGTCCATGATTTCTCCACCGTCCACCAGCCAAATGCCATCCGCATGCCCGCCGGCAAGGGTCAAGAGTTCCGGAAGGACATGGAGAAACTGGTCGAAGACCTTCAGGCGGCGATCACCCAGGCCTTCGATGGCGAGGAGTACGAAAAGCGCAAGCACGAGATAGCCCAGCAGGTGGGAGAGAGCCAAGAATCAAAGCTGAGTGAGCTGAGCGAGAAGGCCGCGGCCCAGAGCTTCGCCATGGTGCGCACGCCGGCCGGCTTGGCGTTCGCCCCGAAGGGCGCGGATGGCGAGACCATGTCCCGCGAAGCCTACGACGCGCTTTCCGCGGACGAGCAGAAGAAGATAGACGATGGTCTCGAAGCGCTCAACGAGGAACTGCAGCAGATCATGCGCCTTGTTCGGCTGGACGAGCGGGCCGGCCGTGAGTCCATGCGCGAGCTGGACCAGCAGGTGACGACCTTCGCTGCCAAGCATCTCGTGGACGAAGCGTGTGAGAAGTGGCGCAAGGTCGCGGAGGTCGTGGAGTACTTGGAGGCGCTGCTCGCGGATGTCGTAGACAACGCGGACGATTTCAAGAAGTCCGATGAGGAGCAGCCCATGATGTTCATGGGTATACCCATCTCTCAGCGCCAGAAGAACGAAGGGGCCTTCCGCAAGTACCGGGTCAACGTGCTCGTGGACAATGCCGGGCTCACCGGCGCACCGGTGGTGAGCGAGAGCAACCCTGCCCTCCAGAACCTCGTGGGCCGCGTTGAGCATCAGGCGCAGTTCGGTGCTTTGTTCACCGACTTCAACATGATCAAGCCGGGAGCGCTCCACAGAGCCAATGGAGGGTTTCTCGTCCTGGAGGCGAGAGAGGTGCTTCTTAAGCCCTATTCGTGGGACGCTCTCAAGAGGACCCTCAAGACCAACGAGATCCGGATCGAAGACGTGGCCCAGCAGATGGGTCTTGCGACGACGGCCACTCTCGACCCCGAACCCATTCCCTTCAGCGCGAAGATCGTGCTCATCGGGGAACCGTTCATCTATTACCTCCTCTACGGCAACGACCCCGACTTCCAGGAACTGTTCAAGGTCAAGGCCGACTTCGACACGGTGGTCGACCGAACGGCCGAGAACGAGCAACTGTATGCCCGCTTCATAGGCCAAGCCGCCAACAAGAAGGGTCTGAATCCCTTCTCGCCCGAAGGTGCTTCACGGCTGATCGAGCACTGCTCACGGCTGGTGGAGGATCAGCGCAAACTGTCCACGCGTTTCACCGATCTTGTGGACTTGATCTCCGAGTCGGCCTACTGGGCGGCCCACAGTAACGGAGGCCGCAAGACGGCCATCGTCAAGCGGGAGCACGTCCAAAAGGCGATCGACCAACGGATCTATCGCTCCAACCGTATCGCCGAACGGCTGCGCGAGATGATCGTCGAAGCCACCATCCTGGTCGACACCACCGGCAGCGTGGTCGGTCAGGTGAACGGTCTCTCCGTTTCCATGATCGGCGACTATATGTTCGGCCAGCCGAGCAGGATCACCGCCACCCATCGCTTGGGGGACGGTGAAGTGGTGGACATCGAGCGCGAGGTGGAGATGGGCGGCCCTATCCACACCAAGGGTGTGCTCATCCTCGCCGGTTATCTCGGAGCCAAGTATGCCGCCGAGCAACCGCTTTCAGTGAATCTCCGCCTGGTGTTCGAGCAGAACTACTCTGGTGTGGAGGGCGACAGCGCCTCGTCGACCGAACTCTATGCCCTGTTGTCCTCACTGTCCGGCCTCCCGATCCAGCAGCGATTCGCAGTGACGGGCTCGGTGAACCAACGCGGGCAGGTACAAGCGATCGGCGGAGTCAACGAGAAGATCGAAGGCTACTTCGATGTTTGTCAGGCCCTCGGTCTCCACGGTGATGAAGGCGTCCTAATACCCAAGGCGAACGTGCGACATCTCATGCTGAACGAAAAAGTCCGAGACGCTATCGGCAAGGGTCGTTTCCGTATCTACCCGGTGTCGACCATCGATGAGGGGATCTCGATCCTCACGGGGGTCTCGGCCGGCCGACTTGGCACAAAGGGAACCTACCCGGTGGGAACCGTCAACGCCCTCGTCATGCAGAGGTTGGCCCTACTCACAGAAAAGGCCCGCGAGGCAATCCGCAAGAAGCCGGAAGCCTAGGCGCTTCGGCGGACCACAGACACACTGCTCGGGGGCCGACAACCGGCCCTCGAGCATCTACTCGCCCATGCACGTAGCTCGGCCCTCCGAAGAGCCGGGCCTGAGGACGACCCTCAGGCCACTCGCTCGATGCTCACAGCAGTGGACTTCATGGCCGCCGCCCCAGACTCCGGGTCGACAACACGTTCCATCAGCCGCGTCACCGGAGCAGCTGAAGAGAACCCGGGCGCGAAAAGCAGTCCTGGCGGCACCCTGTCGGTGACCTTTGCCGAAAGCTCGATCGCCGCGCGCCGGCTGGAGACCCGCACAATCTGGCCCGCAGTGATGCCGAGTCGGGTCGCGTCCATAGGGTTGACCTCGAGAAGAGGTTCTGGTGCCAGCGACGTGAGACCCTCGGAGCGCATGGTGCGCACGCCGGTGTCGTGATGGTAGAGCTCCGAGCCGGTGGTAAGCACGAAGGGGTAGTCGCCGTCAGCGGCCGCGGGGCCGGAAACGGCGTCCACTCGCGCGAAGGCGCCCATGCCGCGCACGAACTCATTCTCATACAGGATGGATGTGCCCCGGTGTTCGGACCCTGTGCACGGTAGCTGCAGCCCTTCACCGTCCAACCGGTCGTACGAGATGCCCGCGTAACAGGAGGCTACTTCTCCAACCTCACGCATCACATCTCTCGGCGACCCGTACGCCCAATCCGCACCCAACTCGTTGGCGATCGCTTGGATGACGGTCCAATCGGGCCGGCTCTCCCCCAGCGGCGGAACGACCTGGCGTACGCGCTGCACGAACCGCTCGACGTTCGTCAACGTACCGTCGTCCTCCGTGGCCACAGCTGAAGGCAGTACCACATCGGCCAGTTGCGCGGTCTCGCTCAGGAAACTGTCTTGCACTACGAGGAACTCTGCCTTGCCGAGCGACGACCGCACGCGTTGCTCATCCGGGACGGCCATTGCCGGATTGTCCCCCACGACATATAGGAACCTGACGCCACCGTTCTCGGCCGCGTCGAGGATGTCGAACAGGCCTTTGCCGACCTCCGCCGGGCCTGGAGACCCTCCCCACGCCTGAGTGAAGCGCGCTCTCGAGTCCGGGTCAGCCACGTTCGCGCCCGCTGGCAGGAAACGTGGGCTCACGCCCATGTCCCGTATCCCTTGAGAGTTGGCCCGACCCAGAAGCGGTCCGACGCCCGTGCCTGCTTTGCCGATGTTGCCCGTTAGCATGGCCAAGTCGGCGATAGCGCTCACGGCGAGCACGGATCCCGGTTGCTGCGTCAATCCCGTGCCGAAAAGGATCGCGGCTGCTCCGGCGCCGGCGTACGCCTCAGCCGCGGCACGAAGCAACGACGGCTCCACCCCGCAGATGGCAGCTTCAGCGTCGACCGTCGTGTCGGCCAGCGACTCCTTGAACGCGGCGTAACCCTCGGTGCGGGCATCGATGAACTGCTTGTCTTCCAGGCCCAGAGACAGGATATGGGTCATCACGCCTCGGAGCAGCGCCACGTCTGTGCCAGGCTTCACCGCGAGATGGATCTTGGCCTTGCGGGCAAGGTCGGTGGTCCGCGGGTCCACTACGATGACGGTCTTGCCGGTGCGGACGGCCTTGATGACGTCCAGTGCCATGACCGGATTCGATTCTGTCATGTTCGAGCCTACGACCAGAATCACGTCCGCTTGGGCCAGGTCCTTGCGCGAGTTGGTCATGACGGCCTTACCGAAGGCGGCGGTGAGAGCCCGCTCGGTGGCGGCACTTTCCAGACTGCCTGAGCTGTCTATGTTGTTCGAGGCGAACTGCATGCGGGTGAGTTTCTGGGCGAGGTACGCTGCTTCGTTGGTGCAGTGGGTGCCGCAAAGAGTGGCGAACGCGCTGCCGCCACTCTCTGTAGCTACTTGCCGCGCTTTGCTCGCGATCAGATCGAGAGCCTCTCTCCAACCTGCGGGCTGCAGCGTGCCCGCGGCAGATCTGATGAGCGGCTGGGTCAGCCGGTCGGAGGAGTTCACATATCCCATCCCATACCGGCCCTTGGCGCAGAGATTACCCCCGTTCAGGCCTCGATTGGTCTCCGATGCGACGCGGGCGACGTGACCACGATAGCTGTGCACGAGCAGCTCACAGCCGTTCCCGCAATAGGAGCACGTGGTCCTGGTCCTCTCGGTCTGCCACTGCCGGGCACCGTAGGGAGTC
>JADGPI010000054.1 GCA_017882525.1 Thermoleophilia bacterium | reverse complement strand
TCGAGTGCGCGGTCGACGATTCTCGCGGGCTCGACCACGGGGCTTGGGTCCCGCTCCTCTCGATGTTCCCACAGGCCGATGTCCCAGTGGTCCAACTTTCCATCCAACACCATCTGGACCCTGCCGGGCACCTTGCCCTGGGACGGGCGATAGCCGGGTTGCGGCACGAGAACGTGCTGGTGGTCGGTAGCGGAGGGGCGGTACATCCTCTCGGCTACGCTCCCCTCGGCCCGGATGCACCCACGGATGGCTGGGCGAGAGAGTTCTCAGAGTGGCTCACAGAGGCCGTGGCCAAGGGAGACGCCGACAACCTGGTCGAATACCGCGAGCAGGCGCCGTACCCGGAGAGAGCGCACCCCCGGCCGGACCACTACATGCCGCTGCTGACGGCCCTTGGAGCCGCAGGCGAGGGAGCGACCGGGCGGACCCTCCATCAAAGCTGGTACTGGGGCGACCTCAGCATGGCCGCGTACGAGTTTGGGTAAGAAACTCGAGACGAGAAGAACAAGAAGACGCTCGGGCTGTGACAGAGAAGGAGGCGCCTTGTGACCGCGACGAAGCCCTACGATTGGCCCGCTTTGCCCTATGAAGAGTGGGCAGAGACCAAAAAGGCCCTCCACATGTATGCGCAGATCCTCGGCAAAGTGCGGCTCGCGCTGTCTCCGCCCCAGCCTGAGTGGCTGGGCACCTGCCTCTTCGTGGGCGCCAGGGGACTGACCACCGGCCCGATGCCATGGGGAACGACGAGCGCAGAGCTATCTCTCGACCTCTACGATCACGCTCTTCGGATATCGCTTAGCGACGGCCGGCAAGTGAGCGTCCAGCTCTTTCCACCGCGCTGTGTCGCGGATGTCTTCTTGGAGGTCAGACGCGCGATGACCGAGATCGGGATCGAGGCCGACCTCTGGAGCAAGCCCCAGGAAGTCGCCGATGCGGTCCCCCTGGACGAGGACCGGCGTGATTGCGCCTACGTCCCAGAGCACGCGCAGAACTGGTTTCGCGCAAATTGCGCGGTCGCGAACGTTTTCGAAGAATGGCGCTCACGATTCTTCGGACGCACGGGGCTTCAATTCTGGTGGGGAGCGTTCGACCTTGCGGTCTTGCGGTTCAACGGCAAGCATGCCGCGGCTCCCGCGGACCGCGGCTACATAATGCGCTACGACCTGGACGCCGAGTTCATGAACGCCGGCTTCTGGCCGGGCGACGACAGCTTCCCGGTACCCATCATCTACGCGTACCTCTATCCTCAGCCGCCCGGGTGCGAGCGTGAGGCCATCGAGCCCAGCCAGGCCGGATGGGTCGCAGAGATGGGCGAATGGACCCTTCGCTACGAGGACGCGCGGACCGCGGACGATCCGCGCCAGACGATCTTGAGCTTCCTAGACAGCGTGTACGGCGTGGCAGGGCTGCGCGGCGGATGGAAGCTGGAAGACTTCGAGTACGAGATCCCCGCGGCCCCGCCCCGCGGGTAGCGGACGTAGCGGACGTAGCGGCCAGAAAGGTATCGAGCGAGAAGGGCCGGCGCGCGCGGAGAACACGTGTCGGTGGCGAGCAAGTGTCGAGAAGAGCAGAAAAGGAGCACGGATCATGGAAGATTTCATCCCGTTGACCACCACCGAAGGCCTGGAGGCCGGCGGCCTCAAGGCGGCCTCGCTCGACGACCACGAGATGGTGGTCGCCCGCGTCGGCGACGACTACTACATCGCGGACGGCCGATGCCCGCACATGGGCGGCCATCTCCCCGAGGGGACCCTCGAAGGGACGACCCTCACCTGCCCGCGGCACCACTCCCAGTTTGACCTCAGAGATGGCCACGTGATCCGCTGGACGGATTGGCAGGGAGCCACCCTGAGCATCGCAAAGCTGCTCCGCCACGCCCGGCCTTTGCGGACCTATGCCGTCAAGATCGAAGGGGACCAGATCCTGGTGGGCCCGGAGAAAGCTCCTCCCGTCGCATCGTAGGTCAGGCTACTTCCCAGGCCCAGTGAGTGGCAGCCTGCGCCGGCCGGCGCAGGCTGCAGTCGTCCAGCGCTGGTCGATCCTCTACACATGCTGTGGTTGACCGGGCTTCCTTACGTCCGCCTTATGCGGATACTGTTACGTTACGGCGGGTGAAGCTGTAGGGAGCCTCGCCGAGCCCCGGGATGGGGGACATACGCGTGGACAGGAGAGGGCAGACATGAGCGGCTCGAAGAAGCGGCGCGTCAGAAGCTATGTCGTGGTCGGGTTCATCGTAGTCCTCATCATCGCGGGTTTCTTCATCTATCGGGCCGTGCACGGCGGCACTAGCGCCCAGGTCACCTACACCACGCAGGCCGTACAGAAATTGACGCTCACCGTCTCGGTTTCCGGCACGGGCAACGTCGTCCTGGGGAGCACCGCGTCGGTCAGTCCCGGGATCTCAGGCCAGGTGAGCAATCTTCAGGCCAAAGTTGGCGACAAGGTCAAGAAAGGGCAAGTGCTCTTCACCTTGATCAACGCCCAACTCGACCTGGATGTGGCCAACGCCACCAACCAGTACAACCAAGCCCAGCAGTCTGTCGACCAAGCGAAACTAAGCCTGCTCCAAGCGCAGCAGAAGCTCGACCAACTGGAGCAGCAGCGGGCGGCACAGTCCACCTCGGCTGTGGCGGAGATGGCAGCGTATGTGGTTGCGCCCACCACGAGTGAGGGCGGCCAGACCACGACCACGTCTTCTCAGACCACGACCACCGGCTCGTCCGAGTCGACGACTACAACTAGTCCGCCTCAGACGACCACGACCACCAGCCCGCCTCGGACCACCACGACGAGTCCGTTCAACACTCAGCCTTCCACGACCACCACCACTATCTCCGCCCTTGACATCGAGGTCGCGCAGCAGCAGGTGACAAACGCGCAGTTCCAGGTGACGGCGGCAAAGACACAAGTACAGTCCGCCCAACTTTCTCTGCAGCAGGCAAAAGACAACGCGGCGCTCCGGCAGGTGGCGGCTCCGTTGGACGGTACCATCACCGCTCTCAATGTCAGCAATGGAGACCAGCTGAGTAGCAGCGGGCAGGTTCCCAGTCAGAGTTCGGCCGGCGGCGCATCGGCCCCGATAGTCATCACTGACCTGAGTTCCTTCGAGGTCACAGTGTCCTTGGCAGAAACGGATGTTCCTTCCGTGACGCTCGGCCAGAAGGTCGTACTCACGTTCGACGCACTGCCCGACCTCACGCTCACCGGCAAAGTATCTGAGGTCGACTCCAGCGGGACTGTGAGCCAGGGAGTCGTGAGCTACAACGCCACCATCACGCCCGACACGTCCAACGACAGCATAAAGGGCGGCATGACGACGACCGCAAATATCATCACCAAGGTGGTCTCGGATGCACTTGTGGTGCCCAATGCCGCCGTCAAGACCGACACCAGCGGCAACAAGTACGTGCAGATCCTGCAGAGCGGCAAGCCGGTGAACCAGACGGTGGAAGTGGGGATCTCCACGGATACCTACACCCAGATCACGAGTGGCCTAACCGAAGGCCAACAGGTCGTCACGCAAACCGTCAATCCCAACGCCAGCACCACGACTACCGCGAGGCGTGGCACCGGCGGAGGCGGCGCCTTCCCCGGGGGTGGCACCTTCCCCGGCGGTGGCGTCCAGATTCCGGGACTCTAGAACAGGCACCGACGGAGGACGGAAGGTTGCCGACGTTATCAGAACCCGGCGTTGTCGCGGATGAGCGCAGTCCTCGTCCAGACTCCGCGTCATCGATGATCTGGTGCAAAGACCTGGTCAAGGTCTATCACTCCAGCCACTCTGAGACAGCCGCACTTGGTGGAGTGAGCCTTAACATCGACGCCGGTGAGTACGTGGCCATCATGGGACCCTCCGGCTCCGGCAAGTCGACTCTCATGCACATCCTGGGCGCGCTCGACTCGCCGACGAGCGGCGAGTATTGGCTCGAAGGGCAGAACATGTCGGAGATGTCCGACGACGAGCTCGCGGACATCCGGCGGACCCGCATAGGCTTCGTTTTCCAGTCTTTCAACCTTCTCCCCCGGGCCACGGTCTTGCGTAATGTGGTGCTCCCGCTCGTCTATATGGGCATCTCGCGCCAAAAACGCGAGGACCGGGCCGCGGAGGCGCTCCGGATGTCGGGCCTTGAGGAATCCCACTGGTCGCACCTCTCGAATCAACTCTCCGGCGGCCAGATCCAGCGGGTGGCGATCGCCCGGGCGCTGATCAACGATCCGGCGCTCATCCTTGCCGACGAGCCCACGGGGAACCTAGACACCAAGACCGGAGAGATCATCCTGGACACCTTCGCCCGGCTTCATACCGACGGGCACACCATCCTCCTCATCACTCACGAATCGGCGGTGGCAGACCACGCCGAACGGACCGTGAGGCTACAGGACGGGCTGATCTTGAGCGACCTCAAAAACGGCCACCGGAACCTTGCCGCTGGGTCAACACCCGCATCGCCGGCTTCTGAACCCTCCGGAGCCACCGAAATTGAGACGACGCCGTGAAGATCGGCGACATCTTCGTGGAGGCATTCCGGGCAATCTCAGCCAACAAGGCGCGCTCCGGCCTTACCGTTCTCGGGATCGTCATAGGGATTGCCTCCGTCATATCGCTCGTCGCGGTGGGTCAAGGGAGCACGAACTCGATCACCTCGCGCATCGAGTCGAGCGGCGCGAACCTGCTTACGGTCACGCCGGGGTTCAACCGTTTTGCCGGACCCGTGAGCGGGGGCCGGGGCAGCGCCCGGACCCTCACTGTGGCCGACGCGGAGGCGATCAGCCAACTCGGCCCAGAGCTGGCGGCGGTCTCTCCCGAGCTCACCGGGCGCTACCAGGTCGTGGCGACTGCAGGCAATACCAACACCCAGGTGATCGGCGCCGTCCCGGCCTACACCCAAGTGCACAACATCCAGCTTACCGAGGGAGCATTCATCTCCGACGTGGACGGGCAAAACTTCTCCCGTGTCGCGGTGCTCGGACCGACGGTAGCCTCAGACCTTTTCGGCGATCCGGCTTCTGGGGGACAAGACCCCGTCGGCCAGACGATCCGCATCAAGAACCAAAAGTTCACCGTCGTCGGCGTTACCCAGAGCAAGGGGGGAACAGGCTTCAACAACCCCGACGACGTGATCTACGTGCCTTTTCCCACCGCCCAGAGGTTCTTGGCCGGGCAGACCACCTACTTGTCGAGCATCGCCGTTGAAGCGGCCACCCAGAAGATCATGACCCAGGCGCAGACCGACATCACCGACCTCTTGCTCCAGCAACACAAGATCAGCGACCCGACTCAGGCGGACTTCTCGGTCATCAACCAAGCCGACCTCGCTCAGACGGCCTCGTCTACCGCTCGCACGCTGACGTTGCTGCTTGCGGCGGTGGCCGGCATCTCCCTGGTCGTCGGTGGCATCGGGATCATGAACATGATGCTGACGACCGTGACCGAGCGCACCCGAGAGATCGGGCTGCGGAAGGCTATCGGGGCGAAGAGGCGCGACATTAGCCTGCAGTTCTTGGTGGAGGCGGTGCTTCTGACCTTCACCAGCGGGGTGATCGGGATCATTCTGGGTTGGGTCACTGCCGTCTCGCTGGCGAGGTTCGCGGGGATGACTACTCAGGTGACTGCTACCGCTGTGGTGCTCGCCTTCGGCGTATCGGCGCTCATCGGCATCGTGTTCGGCTTTTATCCCGCTCGGCGCGCGGCCGGGCTGAACCCCATCGAAGCTCTACGGTTTGAATAAGTCTACGCTCTGAACAAGGAGGACTCGTTTATGAAACGCGGATTGATGATCGGGATCATTGTGGCGGTGGCCGTTGTCGTGGGAGTGGGTGCGTTTTTCGGTGGGCGTGCCGCCGCGGGCCCGCCGTCTCCGACGGAGGCCCTCAAGGTGATCAGCAACCTCACCGCTCAGCAACGGGCATCGCTCGCGCAGAATGGCGGCGGCGCCGGTCTGTTCGGCGGTGGCACCCGCACCACGGGAAACGGCGCGCGTGCCGCGGGGGGCGGCTTCGTTTCCGGCAGCATCCTATCCGCGGATAGCGGCAGCATCACGGTGAAGATGACGGACGGCAGCACCAAGATCGTCCTTTATTCCGCGTCGACCACCATCGGCGTGTCCCAGGCGGGTACCGCTTCTGACTTGGTGTTGGGAAAGGAAGTCACGGTCACGGGCACGGCCAACTCCAACGGTAGTGTCACAGCCACTCGGATCCAGGTTGGTACGCTGCCCGGGTTGGGCAATGGCGGCCCTGCCGGAACCGGTAATGGCGCAGCCCCGGGTGCGGGCAACGGCTCAGCTCCAGGAGCAGGCAACGGCTCGACCACGCCGACCACAGCGGCGCAGTAGCGCATCTGAGATCGGGGGCTTGCACGACCATCGGTGCTTGACACGAAAGGCGATCTAGCGTAGAGGGGAACCGAAAGCACACATATTCGTTCCCCACGGACGCCAGGAACGCCGTGGTCGAAAGGGGAGAGGGTCCAAAGCATGCACCGTACCTTGAGACCCTTCGAGCTACTGGAGCCCGAGTCCGTGCAGGAAGCGGTGCAGATCCTCGCCTCCGCTCCACCGGGCGCCAAGATACTCGCCGGCGGACTCGACTTGGTCTCCCGCATGACCAGGTGGCAGGTAGATCCGCCGTGCCTGATAAGCCTCCAACGGATACCTGCCATGGACTTCCTCGATGTGGGCGAGAACGGGTATCTGCGGATCGGGCCCATGACCACCCTCCGCTCTCTCGAACTCTCGGCGCTGGTCCGCGAAAGGTGGCCGCTGCTCCAAGAGGCGGCCCATCAGATCGCTTCTGTGCAGGTTAAGACCATGGGCACCCTCGTGGGCAATCTATGCGTGGCGACGCCCGCCTCGGACATGGCCCCTGTTCTCTTCGTACTGGCGGCCCAGTTGGGGCTTGTCGGCCCGGCAGGCTCAGCGACCATTCCTATCGAGGACTTCTTCGTGCCGGTCTGCCAGAGCATCCTGGAACCCCAGCAGATCGTCGTCGAGGTTTCCGTACCTCCGATGCCGGCACGCGCGGGCACCGCCTTCAAGAAGCTGGCGCACACCAAGGCATGCATCGCCAAAGTGAACGCAGCCGTCCTCGTCACGGTGGAGGACGGGCTCTGCCGCGATGCGCGGATCGCCCTGGGCGCCGTAGCGCCGACCGTGGTGCGAGCCCACAAGGCGGAGCAGGCTCTTCAAGGCAAGCCGATCACTCGACAGCTGGCCTGCGAAGCCGCCAACCTGGCGGCGGCCGAAGTTACTCCCATCAGCGATCTGCGCGCCAGCGCCGAATACCGCAAGCACGTAGCCGCCGTCCTCACCCAGAGAGCCATCCTTGCCGCGGCCGAATGCGCGCTCGCTCCAGACACCGCCGCGGCGTGGCACGCCTTGGCCGCCGACCCACCGACCCCCGCCGGCGTGGCCGGCCGGACCTGCGGCGCCGGCTCCCAAGCAGGCCCGGCATGAGAAAAGCGGCGGCCACCTTTTTCGTCAACGGACGAAGCTACGAGGAACTCGTCCCGTCCAACATGACCCTTCTTGAGCTTCTGCGGGATCGATTGGACCTCACGGGCACCAAGCGCGGCTGCTCGGCAAGCGGTAACTGCGGGGCATGCACCGTGCTTGTCGACGGCAAGCCGACACTCGCCTGCGTCACGCTCGCGTGGAGCGCGCGCGAGAAGCAGATCGTGACGATCGAGGGACTCGCCAAGGAAGGGAGCCTTCATCCCATACAGCAGGCGTTCCTCGATCACGGAGCGGTCCAGTGCGGTTACTGCACGCCGGGGATGG
>JADGPI010000300.1 GCA_017882525.1 Thermoleophilia bacterium | reverse complement strand
TGTGCGATCGAAGAAGCCGGGCTCTCACCCGAGGTCGTGCTGCCGGTGCCCGCGACGGTGAGGCTGGTGGTATTCCCCGCAAGTCCGCGGGAATGGTCTGAGAGGGCCAAGGCGAGTGCAGCGGCCCCTCCTCCCACGACGATAAGGACTACGATCACCGTTGCTATGAGCACGAGTCGCTTCCTCCGTGCCCCCCGCGCCCGGAAGCGGTGGATCAGCTCGTCGGTGTCCCGATCGCGCGGGGGCGGCGTGCGACTCACTGGGCCGGCTTCGGACGGAGGGCCTCGCGGATGATAGTCAGGGCTTCTTGCGGCGAGGAGGCATACCAGACGCCGTCGGTACCCTCCTCATGTTGCAACCGCCAGCCCTTCAGGATCACCACGGGGCGGCCGACTTTGGCAGCCAGGCCGATCTCGGACAGAGTGCCATAGCTACCGCCCACTGCGATGACTGCGTCTCCGGAGCTGACGACGGCCAGGTTCCTTGCGTGGCCCATGCCGGTGGTGAGGACGAAGTCGAGATATGGATTGGCGAACGAGCGATCATGGCCGGGAAGGATGCCTATCGCGGTGCCGCCGGCCTCCTTGGCGCCACGTGCCGCGGCCTCCATGACTCCCCCCATGCCTCCGCAAACGAGCACGGCGCCCGACTCGGCGACGAGCCGCCCGGTCTGTTCGGCCAGAGCGTACTCTTCGGCGCTGCACATTCCGCCGCCTATGACGGAGATGTACGGCGGCTGCTCTTTGGTCCCGGTGCCGCCGAACACGGGCTCAACGCTGCGTTCCATGGGCTTAGGATAACATCGACTGCATGAGCCGGAGCGCCGACTCCTTGTCGAGCGGCTCGTTCAAGTTGCCGCATTTGGGCGACTGGATGCACGAAGGACAGCCGCTCTCGCACGGGCAGTCGCGCACGAGGGCATGGGCGTCTCGCAGCCACTCCGGGAACCGCTCGAACCCCTGTCTCGAGATGCCCACTCCGCCCGCGTGCCCATCGTAGACGAAGATGGTGGGCTCTTCGGTCTGGCTGTGGACCGGCGTCGACAACCCGCCGATGTCCCAGCGGTCGCACATAGCAAACAGCGGCAGAAGAGCTATGAGCGCGTGCTCGACGGCGTGGATGGCTCCGGGGAGCCGGGCCATGTCCTTTTCTTCGGGGAGTAGTTCCGGGGGGATGGTGAACCACAGGCTCTCGGTGACGAACTCCTGGGTGGGCAGGTCGAGCTCCTCCATCCCCAGGACCTCGTCGCTGCCGATGCGCTTCTTCTGGAAGGCGATCACCCTGCTGCTCACCGAGATCTCTCCCAGGTGGAGGGAAAGGGGACCCACCTTGATGTTGAGGCTCTCGCTCAGGATGCGGGTGTCGGTCTCCCGCCGCGCTTGGGTGTAATACGTCTCCCAGAACTGCCGCACCAGCGCCACTCGTTTGTGCTGGTCGAGGCTGCCTACCAGGTACGTGTCGCCCATGTGGAGATAGACCGCGCCCGGGTGCAGGGCGGAGAAGACAGTCTCTCCCCCTTCCGTTCCCACGATGTTCCCGGTCTCCTCTTCGACGATGGTGTACTGCTCGCCTAATGTGGACCGCAGCCCGGTGCGAGAGGCGGGAAAGCCCTTGTCCGTAAAGAACCATGTGCGGCGCATCTCGCGAAGCAGGCCGTCTGCCACCGCGCGATCGAGCCCCTTCTTGAGGGTGGGCCCGAAATACAAGCGGTCGTCGAGCGTTATCGGGCCTTCGTATGCGGCCGCCGCCAGGTGGCGCCCGTGGATGAACGGGTTGGTGAAATCGATGGTGGCCGCCTCCACCTCTCGCCCGAGTAGCTCGTTTGGGTGATTGATGAAGAATTGCTCCAACGCGTCGTTGCCGGCGACGAATACGCCCAGGCTCTCGCCCTTGCCTCGTCCGGCTCGGCCCCACTGTTGCCACAAGCTCGCCATCGTGCCCGGGTAGCCGACGGTGATCGCGGCATCCAGGGCCCCGATGTCGATACCAAGCTCAAGGGCGCTGGTGCTGACCACGGCGAGCAACTCGCCGCTGAACAGCATGGTTTCGATCGCACGCCGTTGCTCGGGCGTGTAGCCCGCCCTGTAGGGAGACAGGCGCTGGGCGAGCGAGCGGTCGACCTCCTTGAGCCGGTCGGCCGTCTGCTGGTAGATGAGCTCGGCGCTCCTCCGGGACTTGGTGAAACAGATGGACCGGACGCCGTTGCGCATGAGCTCCACCAAGAGTTCGGCCGCCTCCATGTTGGAACTGCGGCGGAGGTTGAGCGTGTTCTCCACCACCGGTGGCTCCCAGAACAAGATCTTCCTCGGCCCGGTGGGCGCGCCGTCGCCGCTGATGTGCGTCATCTCGAGGCCGGTGAGATGGTCGGCGTGCTCGTGGGCGTTGCGGATGGTGGCCGACGCCAGGATGAACTGTGGCTCGGCC
This sequence comes from Thermoleophilia bacterium, assembly GCA_017882525.1. Lineage (GTDB taxonomy): Bacteria > Actinomycetota > Thermoleophilia > RBG-16-64-13 > RBG-16-64-13 > Chersky-299. The sequence goes on along the minus strand of JADGPI010000300.1, from coordinate 641 downwards.
CCGTAGAACGACGCCACACGCCGCAAACGGCGCAGCACGTTGGCGACGTTGCTGCCGAAAACTCCCCGGTACGTGTGGGCCTCATCGACGATGACGTACTTGAGATTGAACAAGAAATCGTCCCAGCGCTCGTGCCGGGGGAGCATGCTCAGGTGGATCATGTCCGGGTTGGTGAGCAATAGCCGCGCTTTCTGGCGAGCCACGTAACGTGCCGCCGCCGGGGTGTCTCCGTCGTACGTGGCCACCTCGATCTGACGTCCTGCCAGCGGGCGGAGCCGGCGGAGCTGGTCTTGCGCGAGGGCCTTGGTGGGGTAGAGGTAGACCGCCCGCGCCCGGGGGCTCCGCAAAAGGCCGTCGATGACAGGGAGGTTGAAGCACAGGCTCTTCCCGGAAGCGGTGCCGGTGGTGACTATAAGATGCTCCCCCCGCTGCGCAGCGTCCCAGCATTCTGCCTGATGGGTCCACAGTTGCCGGATGCCCTGGGCCGCGAGAGCATCGGCGAGCTGCAGGTGCAGGCTAGACGGCAATGGGGCCGTTCTACCCGGACGGCCAGGCAGCACCGTCTGCGCCGCCAGCTGTGGGTAGCGTTCGGGAGATAGGAGATCGAAGAGTTCGGGTCTCATGCGCGCGTGCCTGAATAG
>JADGPI010000299.1 GCA_017882525.1 Thermoleophilia bacterium | reverse complement strand
CTCGGGCCATTTTGAACCTTGGAAGATACGATGGTGAACTCGCATGCAGAACACCCCCCTACTCCGCATGCCAGATTGCCACTCGTTCTTCCGGCAGGGGTGGCGAGTCCACGTATTCGCCCTGCCGTTACTGGAGTTGCAGGAGGGCTCCCGGCGCCCCCCGGGACCCTCTGCTCTCCGCAGACGGGGCATCTGCGCATGATGGCGGCCTCGCTGTCGTTCGATGCAAAGGACGAGAACGTTCGTGCCATGATCGAGTTCGGCAAGACATACCAGCTTTCGTAGGCATGGCTGTGAGATTTCGGACCGAGCGGGTCTGGCGGACGAAGACACGGGAAACCTGATGTTCGGTTCTAGATGGGTGCCTAGGAACTGCAGTCCTATGGCACTGTAGTTCGGGGCGGGGAATCGACGAGTCTTCTAGTAGAGCAAAGGCGCTCTTTCGATGCGGTTGTAGTGCATCGGAAGAGCGCTTGTTATTGATGGGGCGTCTCGAAGTGTCCAGCCTTGCCCGAGGAACGGGACCCTACGCACCGCTCCCAGATGCCCGCAGGGCCTCCGGAAGAGCACGAAGTCGCGGCCGCCGCGTCGCGCCCGCCATAAACGCTTTGGATGCCAACACGCCAACTGGCCAGTACTCTACTCGCTTGTTCGCCGCCGATCGGCTAGCACCGAGGCGTCAAAGGCGCCGACCGGTGTGTCCGTGACGGGCGTGGAACCCACCCTGGACCTTCAAAGCAACGATCCCCTCCACTTCTCCAGCACTTGATGGGCATAGGCTTGATCAAAGGCTGTCGAAACCGGGAACTCGTCGCGTCGGGCAAATGGCCAACACGCGTCAATTAGCACTCGGTTGCTAAGCAGTTGGCGATTCTCTCCAGCCGCACGATGTCTCCTTGACCCGGGTCCCATCGGGGCCTTCGTGATCATTCCGTGTAGGACTTGGATATCCTCGATTGTGGCTCTCGCCGCAACGGCAAGCAGAACGTCCTTTTCATTGGTGATATCGATATCATCGTCTACAACGACGACGTACATACCGCCAACCGTGTTGGCCCGACAGGACGCGGCTGCCAAAGCCGCCTGCTTAGCCTGTCCCGCGTAGCTCTGCTTGATCGAGATCACCAAGAACACCGGCCAGATCAGACCTAGGCCGAACCACACGCCTGTCACTCCTGGAATACCCGCATGTTCCAGCACGTTCCAGACCTCTGAAGCCATGACTGGGATTGAGAAGGGGAACGGGATATGGGCCTTCAGCGGAGCCACACCAAGGATTATGGGGTCCTTTCGATGCATGATCGACTTGACTTCCATGACTGGATGGGTCCCCGACGAATAGGAGCGCTTCCACTCGCCGAAGGGACCGTCTTGGACCATCTCCAGCTTAGGCGGAGGGGGAATCTCGCCTTCGATGACCAGCTCCGCCGAAGCCGGGACCGGCAGGCCAGTGGTGGCACCCTCAACCACCTCGATCGGACTACCCCTCAGTCCACCCGCAAAGTCATAGGCGCATTCCCCCGACCCGGTATATGGATGGCCGGCTGATAGGAAGACCAGGGGATCCATACCGCATACAATTGCTACAGGGAACGGTTTGCCCTGAGCGTGATACTTCCTCATCATGTCGGTGCCGTGCTTGCCGGGATTGGCAGCTACCGTGATGCGATTATGATCAACGACTCGGCACCGGTATGTGCCTACATTGACCCAGCCGTCATCGAGATCCTTTGTCACGACGGCACAGCCCGTTCCAAGGAACCTCCCGGCATCCTTCTCGTGCCAAAGAGGGGCTGGGAATCTCAAGAGATCTGCCTCTGGCCCAGTCAGCACATGCTCTGTCACAGGCCCAACACCAACGTCGACTGAGCACAAGGGGGTGACTGCTTTAAGTCTCTGGCGCCATGCATCCACCATTTCAACGCGAGACAAGTCTTCAGCAGCCCCAAGGACAAGCCCAGTGGTCTTGAGATCGATGAAAGCATTGCTCAATACTCGGAAGCCCTTGGGATAGCCCGGGATTTCGTCGAACAAAAGTGCAGACGTGTCGCGTTCGGCCATCAGTTCAGAGATGCAGCCTATTTCCTTGTCCCAGTGGGCTCCCGCGACTCGCTTGAGCTTGCCTATTCGTTCCGCCTCGTGTATCCAACCCCTCAAGTCCGAGTAACTGAAGGCTGCGCTTGTCATCGGTATCATTCCTTCCTAACAGTGCCGTTTCACCACTGTGTCGCTGTGCTCTACCGGGCCCCACAAACAACAAACGCCCTTCCGATGCAAAACACTCGCATCGAAAGAGCGGCATCGCTCCCTTGAGGCCCTGTTGGACCCGTGACGTACACTAGCAACAGAAAGTCGGGCTGTCAATCTGGCCTGACTACGAATGCTGCTTCACGTTGCGACGGCGCAAGGCGGTGAACCACCCCTTGGATTCCCTATCAGCGTGTGTCCTTCTTCCTTTGAACTGCGGACCGGGTGTGCTCTTCAAGCTTGACGGAGGCAGAGGCGACTGCTAGCCTGTTCGTGTTAGTGGCCTCAGCCCGAAGGCGGGCTGGCCTGGGAGCGAAGGCGCTTTCCCGAGCGAGTTCATGGCTCGCGCGGGAAAGCGCTTTTCTTTTGGTCGAGTTTCGAATAGGAGACGGTCGCCCGCCGGGACCAATCGAGCGAAGCAGTCCGGGCTGAGGACGCGGCAGTCTGACGCTTGTGATGCCGCAACGAGGCGACCAAATGAAAGGTGACGAGTGGGGTCTTGAGTCCGGTGGTGACACCATGGTCCTGGCCAAACAGCGGCAACTTGGATGGATCGAGTAGATCAGATGGGTGAGATGTACGACTACCCGCCGACCGTGCGGATTGGAGTCTCCGGCGTGATGCACCTTGCACGAGCGCTGCCCGAACGGCGCACGCAGATCGAGTGCCCCGCCGGCAGCACCGTTGCGGACTTAATGCGTCTGCTTACCGCGCGCGCCGACGCCGATGCCGCAGATATCTTGTTCGTAGACGGTGGAGGGCGACTGAATTGCCAGGTTGTCATCATGCTCAACAACCAGTGTCTAGGTGACGACGGACTGCGTACACCTCTTGCAGACAACGACGAGATAGTACTGGTTCCGGCTTGGATGGCGGTACCTGCAAACCCTGCTGAACAAGGGATACAAGCGAGCCACATACTGTTAGAGCGTGAAGCGAGGTAACAATGCTGGGCTACGTTGGAAGAATCTTGCGCGTCGACCTGACCCACGCGACCGTCTCGGAGGAGTCTCTCGACTGGGACGTTGCTCGCGACTTCGTGGGCGGAGCCGGCTATGCCACTCGAATCATTCACGACGAGGTCCCGGGGCACACTGATCCTTTGGGGGTCGCAAACAAGCTAATCTTCATGACTGGGCCGCTTACCGCCACGTCTTTTCCAACAACGACCCGGTACGAGGTGTGTACGAAGTCTCCCCTAACGAACATGTGGCTGGCCAGCAGTTCAGCTGGCTGGTGGGCTCGCGACTTCAAGCTTGCTGGGTACGACGGGTTGATCGTCGAGGGAAGGGCGGACACCCCAGTGTACTTGTGGATCAACGACGGGAAGACCGAGATCCGAGCTGCGTCGGCACTTTGGGGACTAGACAGCGACCAGACCCAGGAGGCTATCCGCGCGGAACTAGGCACAGAGGTCAAGGTCTGCTGCATTGGGCAAGCGGGGGAAAAGCTGGTGCCTCTGGCATGTGTCATGAACGACGAGCAACGGGCTGCCGGTCGCGGCGGAGCCGGTGCGGTGATGGGCTCAAAGAATCTGAAAGCGATAGCGGTCCGCGGGACTGGCCGCGTCAGTGTGGCGGACGAAGGATCGCTGAAGGAAGTGAACAAGGCTTTCCGTGAAGCCTGCCGGCATCATCCCCTGGTCCCGCAGATGACGAAGTACGGGACGGCGATCCTCCTCGAGCACGGGTGGGCGACTGGGGACACGCCTAACAAGAATTGGGCCAAGGGAGAGTGGCGCGAGGGATGCGAAGCCCTCAACGGGCGACGAATGGCCGAGACCATCCTGCGACCCCACCCGGCGTGCCAGGGGTGCTTCGTCCGGTGCGCTCGTTGGATCAAGATTGACGAGGGCCCGTTCACGATGGAAGGACCCGGCCCCGAATACGAGACGCTTGCTGCTTTCGGCACAATGTTGATGAACGACAATCTTGAGGCTGTTTGCTGGGCGAACAACTTATGCAACCGCCACGGCGTTGACACCATATCCACGGGTTCTGCCATTGCGTTCGCGATGGAGGCTTACGAAAAGGGTGTCATCAGCCGTGAGGATGCCGGCTGCGAGCTCACATGGGGCAATGTCGACGCCATTCTCGAGATGACCGAGCAAATATGCCTGGCACGCGGTCTCGGCGCGCTTCTGGGCAAGGGGGTGAGGGCGGCCTCCGAAGCCTTGGGACAAGGCACGGAGGACTACGCCGTGCACGTCAAGGGCATGGAAGTTCCCTTTCACGACCCGCGGGCGTTCACCTCCATGGTTCCGGTCTACGCGACGGGTACGCGTGGCGCTTGCCATATGCACGGAACGGCCCTTGCCTTCGAGCTTGGCGCACCGCTTCCGGATACGGGGAGTCCGGTGGGAGACGTGGACCGGTTCAGCAGCGTGGGCAAGGCGGTCCTAGCCAAGATTGCGCAGGATCGAGCTTCGATCGTCGATTCCCTTACCATGTGCATGCCGCCGGCGGAGGCGCTGTCATACTCTGACTATGCGAGGGCTCTCCAGGCTGTGACGGGCGAGGAGTGGAACGCTGAGCGAGTGGCCAGGACCGGCGAGCGAATCACGAACCTCCAGCGTGTGTACAGCATGAAGTGCGGTGTTACGGGCGACGATGACAGGCTGCCTCGGCGGCTTCTCGAAGGAGTTCCCGATGGAAGTCATGCCGGTCGCTCAGCTGACGTCCCGTACATGTTGGCCGAGTACTATCGAGAGCGGGGCTGGGATGCACAAGGCAAGCCGACCGAGGCTAAATTGCGAGAGCTAGGTTTACTGAAGGTTGTGGGTGAGTTCTAGGGCTGCGCAGGGTGGGAAAAGCAGGGTGCGTGTATCGCTGACTTTCTTCGGGATTCTACGGGATCAAGTCGGGCAGAAGACCTTGGGGGTGGATCTTCCCCAGGGTTCGTTCGTCAGCGACCTAATTGAGGCGATAGCGCCGGTGATGGAGCAGACCCTGGCGGGCTGGGCATGGGACGCCGAGAGGCGGAGCTTCTCCTCTCGGGTGGTTGTTTCGAGGCGGGGGAAGGCGGGTTCACGGGACCTGACTGCTGCTCTCGTCGATGGTGAAGAGATTCTGGTTCTCCCGCCCATTGCTGGAGGATGACCAGGCCTAGGGCGCAGGCGCCTCGCCGCGTGCCTCGGATGTAGGTGGCCGGCTTGGACCCCTGTTCTTGTTGGGGTGTGGCGAACTGCAACGGTCCAATGACGATTACATGTGGGCAACGTTCGTGGCTCATATACCGCGGTTGGCGGGATGGGATCTCCGTGCAATACTGTGGATTCCTCGTTCGCCCCACGCATTGGCGCGCGGGGATTTGTCGAGCCCGGGGGTGCCGTCACCATGAGCAGTATCGAAGTGGGCACAGGGCGTTCGCGCACCCGCGACTCGTTCTCGGCCGCGCGAGAGGCCGCCCTCCTAGCTGTCGCTCAAACCAACGGACAGCCCCTCAGCCTGACCACCGTCTTCTTCTCGGCTCCTCACGATCCGGATGAGGTCGCTCGAGGAGTGAGCTCCGTCGTAGGCGACTCTCCCATGATCGGCGCATCCACAGTCTCCCTGATCCTCGGCGATGTCTCTGCTCCTGGGAGTGTGGTGGTGGGAGTCTTAGCCTCACCCCATCTCACGGCCGAGGTCCGGGTGGGACAGGGGGTGACGCGCGACTGGAACACAGCGGTCACGGAGGCACTGCCAAGGGGGAACGCAGCGGTTTACTTCCGTGAAGATCCAAAGCTTGGTCGACCGTACTACTTCTCTCAGCCATCCGCAGGTCTGTCGCCAGTTTTTGCGCTCATCTTCACCCCCTGGAAGCCCAATCTCGAAGAGGGGCGCGGCCATGAGGTACAACGTTTCCTGACGCGCAGAACCTTGGGCCGCATACCGCTTGTAGGGGGTGGGGCCTGCACCTCTGATCTCGAGTCTGTCGCCTATCAGATCGTCAATGGCCGCGCATACAGCGACGCTGTCGTCATAGGTGTGATTGAGACGGATCTTCTGTTCGGAATCGGAGTGTCGCACTGTCTCACTCCATCGGGACGCCGTGTTCTCGTTGGCAGGACAGAGGGGCATTGCATTTGGGAGATTGACGGGCGGCCGGCGGCTGAGGTCTTTGCCGAGTGGATTGGAGTAACCGTTCGCGAACTTGAAGAGGAGTCGTTGTTGCTCTGGCGCGCGCCCATCGGCTCTACTGACTCGTTCGGACAATACGAGATCATAAGTCCCGAACGGGTAGTAGACGGAGCAGGAATCCAGTTTGGCCAGCTGGTAGAGGGGCTTGAGGCAATCACGCCGATGGAGTTGGACTCCGGCCGGCTCGTGAAGGCCGCGGAAACAGCTGTCATGAAGGCGGAGGAGATCGGCCAAGTCAGGGACCCAGCAGTAACATTCCTCTTCTACGGTGATTATGGCGGACCAATCGGTGGGTCTCCACTCAAGTGGGAGGAGGCAGGCCTTCGCAGGCTTGCAGACCGCTGCCCGACCGTGGGATGTACCGCCCTCGGCCAGTTCGCCATCACTGACGAAGGAATTTCCTGTTTCCGCAACAGGTCTGTGGCGGCGCTTGTCTTGGGTCAAGATCTGGAGCCCTTCGCCGTGCAGGTGAGGCAAAGGGCCAACGTGCTGGCAGGAGTCGAGGCAGAGCTGGTTAGGAGAAACGCGGAACTCGAAGCAGTCAGTTCGGCAAATTCGATGCTGCATGACGGCCGGGAATGGCGCAATCGGATCCCTGAGATCGAAGCTGTTCTCGCCGAACTTACCGGAGCCACACACGTTGCCGTCCGTGTTGAGCCGACCGCCAAGGTGTCCCTGCTCACTTCGCGTCCCCCGATTCAGGCGAGTGGATCCCCCCTATTGCTGCCGTTGGTGAGTATGGGACGGGCTTTCGGCAGCATCGTTCTCGAAGGGACTGGTGGTCTCAAGAGTCTGGACGTGGCTGAGAGCATCGCTCATTTGATTGCGGTCAACGCTCATAGATCGCTCATGGAACTCACCGTCGAGGAGCAAGCCCGCGAGCTGGACACCGTCCAAAGAATCGCGGAGGAGATCCTGCGTGCAAAGGACTACCGGCAACCACTAGGCGCCATCTCTGGCCACGTAGCGGCTCACGTGGAGGCGTCCGAATACTCTCTCTGGTTGGAGGACAGAGCCGGCAATTTGGATTGCGAGTTCTCGACAGGAACAGGACCCAGCGCCATGCAGGCCCCTCTG
>JADGPI010000298.1 GCA_017882525.1 Thermoleophilia bacterium | reverse complement strand
TCGTATTGGGAGCTCACAGGTCCAACAGGATGGGGTTTCACCGCATCGCGACCTCGTCTCACACCCAGGAGATAGCATGAAGACCACACAACACGTCGTGCTCGCGCTGTTCTTCGCCTCGCTCTTTCTGATCGCCTCTGTCCCCCTTCTCGCCCAAGGGGCCAAGAGCGGAGGAGGGGAGGGGCTGGTGGAATGCAAGATGGTGTTTAATCTCAGCGGGTGGTCTGCCTTTTACAAGACGGCAAAGGGGAGTGGCACGATCACGTGCAGTAACGGCCAGAAGGCCAGGGTCAAGATCACGACGAAGGGCGGTGGCATCACGTTCGGGAAGTCCGACGTGATCGGTGGTACCGGGAAGTTCACAGCAGCGCGGAGCCTCGATGAGCTGTTCGGTTCGTATGCGCAGTCAGAGGTGCACGCAGGAGCCGTCAAATCGGCCGACGCGCAGGCGCTGACCAAAGGGAATGTTTCTCTGGCTCTGGCCGGGACCGGTCGAGGGATAGACATCGGCTTTGCATTCGGCAAGCTCACCATCCACCGGGCCAAGTAAGGGCCCGTATTTCGATCTTCATCGTTCCGAGGCAAAGGCTTTCGTCGATACCATCGGGGGCGTCTCCGACGGCCAGGCGTATACCGTCAATGATCCCGTCCACTGACGGAATCGGCCAAGGCGAGCGAAGGTCTCTTGATCGAGCCAGAACGCAAATCCCTTCAAGGACCTGCGACTGGTTTGGAGAGAAATCAATCTAGGCGTTCCGCTCTGTCGGTTCAAGCGGCGGGGCGGAGGAGCGGAGGTCCGGAGGTTCGGAAGTTGCCCTTGACATTGCCTTGGGGTCTCTTGTATGTAACGTACAATTTCCGGCGAAGATTTGGAGCTGTCACGTGGCCCTTCGTTTCCGACAAACTCCCCGAACGGCACCTTCCAGGCGGACTCGACTCGGCGCGCGGTTGCGGGAGACGGCGTCCACTCTTCTCCCCTCTGTCGTGAGGCATCGCACGCTCGAAGAGCTGGCGTACAACAACATTCGCCGGGCGATCGCCCAGGGCCGGTTTGCTCCCGGCGGGCGGACCGTGCTCAGCAGCGTGGCCGCCGCATCCGGGGTGAGCCGCATTCCGGCAGGCTGACATGCAGGCTGCTCGAAGAGCCAACGACGCCACCCGGGCCTCCGCGCTCGACGGGCGGTTCCACCTGCGGATGTGCGAGGTCGCCGACCTGCCCAAACGCTGCAGATCCTCCGAAATCTGTTCGACCGCGGGGAGTACTACCGGATCATCATGCACGCCCGTCGAGGCGGCTTCGCGAAGGAGTCGATCGCGGAGCACGAAGAAATACTGGCCGCGTTGGCGGCCCAAGACGTCCGCAGGGTATTCCGCGCGATCGAGCGCCACCGACTGCGCGCCATGCACCGATTGGAGGACACCCGATGACTGACTCGGCGTCAGCATTCCGCATTGCCGTGGTCGGGGCGGGCACGATGGGTGCGGGCATCGCACAGATATTCGCGCAGGCCGGGTACCCGGTGCGGTTGCAGGCGCGCATGTGCGAGACCCTGGACGTGGCTCTCCGGCGGATCCGCGTCAACCAGGAGGAATTAATCCGGCACGGCCTGCTCGGGGACGCCGACGCTGACGCGGCGCGCGCGCGGATCACGGTCACACGAAACCTCTCGGACGCCCTGGCAGGCGCGCACTTCGTGAGCGAGAACGTCCCTGAGCGGCTGGACGTCAAGCAACGGCTCTTTGCCGAGATGGATCAGTTGGCGCCGCCCGAGATTATCCTTTCCACCAATACATCCAGCCTCCCAATAACCCAGGTGGCCCGCGATACGAAGAATCCCGAGCGGGTCGTCGGCTTCCATTGGTTCAATCCTCCACACCTGATTCCGCTCGTCGAGGTGATCCGGGGCGACCGGACGTCGAATGGCACCATGGACGCGACGTATCACCTCGCGAAGGCGATCGGGAAATCCCCCATCCAGGTCCAAAAGGACATTCCGGGCTTTGTCGGCAACCGGCTCCAGCGGGCGCTGGAGCGCGAGTTCTTTTATCTCGAGCGGATCGGGGCCTGCAGCGGTGCCGACCTGGAAATCGCTCTGAAGCAGGGGCTTGGATTCCGGTGGTCGGTTGTGGGGCCGCTCGAGCATGCTGACTTGGCAGGCGTGGATACGCACGCCGCGACCGTTGCACTGCTTTTCCCGCTGCTCTCGACCGACGCGACGCCGCCTGCGCTCTTCGCCGACCTCGTTGCGAAGGGGCGCCTCGGCGTGAAGACCGGTGCTGGGGTGTACGACTACGGCCCGGGAGATGTGGACCGTATCCTCACGCGGCGGAATACGATGCTCATTGATTTCATCAAGGTCCTGAAGAAGCATCCATCGCTCCGCGACCCGTCTTTAGGGTAGGTCGGGGGCGCGGGAATCGCTGCAGAGGCGTCAGGCAAATCGCCGCGACACTCTCACCACGGGTGGCCATGAAAGGACGGTGATGCAAACGGTCGGGCATTGCGCGAAATCCCACACGCGAGAATCCTGAATAAACACGGGGCAGAGCAAGAGGAGACAGTCATGAAGAAGAGTTTCGCATTGTTATTCGTGCTCATCACGATGATCGGTGCTCTGGTCATGGTTGGCACTCTCGCGCAGAATGCGAGTGCCGCAGGCGAAGACAAGTCTTGGCAGGATGCCAAGGCCGTCAAGATTGGCGTCGCGCTCTATCTGACCGGGCCAGGCGCTCAGATGGGCATCGACTCCAGACGCGGGCTAGACATCGCCTTGAAGGAAGCGGGCGGCAAGATCAACGGGAAGCCGGTCGAGCTGGTCGTGTACGACGAAAAGGGCAACCCGCCCGAGGCCATGAAAGCCGTAACTCGGCTGATCAATCAAGATAAGGTGAACGCGATCTATGGGCCTCAGTTGAGCAACTCCATCTTTGCGGTCGGTCCAACCGTGGAGGCGGCGAAGGTCCCGTTGATGGGCGGCGCGGTTGGGGCCACGTGGACTCGTCAGGGGTGGACGTACATCTTCCGGCCGGTGGTCAACACCTACTACACTAACTTGGAGTCCCTGAAGCTGTTCAAGAGACTGAATGCGAAGAAGGTTGCCTTCTTCCATATCAACGATGAATTCGGCATTGGCTCCACGAAAGACATGGCCGAATTGCTGGAGAAGGCCGGCGGGTACGAAATCGTCGCGCATGAGACGCACAAGGCGGGCGATCAGGATTTCACCGGTCAGTGCGCAAAAATCGTCCAGTCGGGTGCCGATGTCGTCTTCGTGGTCGTGCTGTCCAATGACGCGGGACCGGTCATGAAACAATTGCGGAAAGCAGGATTCAACAAGCCGGTGATCGGTGACACCTCTTTCTCGGCCAAGCCCGTGCGCGAGATCGCCGGCAGTGCCGCAAACGGCGTGTACTTCGTCGCCCCGTACATCCTGCCCGACACCAAGGACGACATT
>JADGPI010000053.1 GCA_017882525.1 Thermoleophilia bacterium | reverse complement strand
GGGCTTCGCCATCCGCCACAAGGGCCACCCGGTGGGGATCGCGGACAAATTCGTCTACCCCTTCGCCCATGCGTTTGGCGCCCGGATGCTGAGCCCGGACCTGGACAAGGCCACGGGCTACGTCAATAGCCCAGAAATGGTGGCGGCCCTCACGTTCTTCGGTGACCTGGTCTTGAAGGATAAGGTGGCCAGCTTGGCCCTCGGAAACCCCGAGGACGCCTTCGGCCAGAAGCGGGCCGCCGTGATCTTCCGCGAGTCGTGGTTCTCCGGCTGGGTCAGCAAGAATGCCCCCGACGTGCATCTCAAGGTCTTCGCCCTCCCGTGCGGGAAGGTATGCCCCGGGGCGGGGGCGCTCTTCCCCTGGACGAACTTGGTCTATAAGAACAGCCCCAACAAGCAGATGGCCTGGGAGTTCCTCAAGTTCATCAGCACCGCCAAAGACGACCTCGACCAGCATCAGGCGGAGGGGATTCTCCCCACCTGGACGGTGAACCAGGACGCCCCGTACGCGAAAGCCCGGCCCGACTACCTGGCGGCGAAGGACATGCTGACGAGGCCAGTGCCGCCGATCTATTACCACCCGAAGTCGAATGAATTGGCCACGGCGTTCGGCGAGGCGGTCGTGGGTGTCCTGTACGGCAAAGGACAGGCAAAGCCCCTGCTGGACGAGGCAGCGGCCAAGATGGACCGCATCCTGAAGGACTGATCGGCCCACGGGCGCACGCCCGGGGTCCGTGGTGGGGCCGTGAGAGATCCAGGGGGTTACGAGTCGGCCCCCGAATACGTGACCCCACCCCCCGCACGAGACATCGGCTCGGACGGCACCGACAGCGGTCCCGAGGGGCAGGCCGCCATCGTACGGGAGAGACGCCTGCGCTGATCGAGCCAGGCTTGCCGAGTGGCCGTTGTGGCTGAACCCGCCGCGAAACAAAGGAGAGAGCCCCGTGGGAACAATGACCGCGCGCGAACGCGTCCGCGCCGCCCTGAGCCATCACCAACCGGACCGCGTGCCCCTGGATCTCGGAGGCATGAATAGCTCCAGCATGGTCGTGGAGGGGTATGAGCGGCTCAGGCGGCACTTCGGCGTGGAAGCAGAGGTGCGCCTCGCCGACCGGATGCAGCGCATCGTGGAGATTGATGAGCCCATCCTGCGGGCGCTCGCCATCGACACCCGCCGGGTGACCTTGGGGACGCCAGACGCCGGCCTGGCTGCGAACCTGGGCCCTCGGCTGTATCGGGATATGTGGGGGGTCGTGCGCGAGAACCCGGAGGGCAGTTATTACTACGATTTGAAGACGTGTCCGCTGGCCGGCGAGATCACGGCGGCGGACATCCTGCGCTACCCCTGGCCCAATCCCGACGATCCCGGGTTCGTCCGGGGGCTGAAAGCGCGGGTCCGCTGGATTCGCGATCACACCGACGCGGCCATCGTGCTCGCGGTCCCGGCCGCCTTCGTCCATATCAGTCAATACCTGCGAGGATTCGAAGACTGGTTCTGCGATTGTGCCGCGGACATGCAGCGGCTTGAGGTGTTGTTCGATGCGGTGATGGACGTGACGCTCCAGCTCAGCCGCAACGTGTTGCGCGAGGTGGGGCACGAGGTGGATGTCCTCTTCTTCGCCGACGACCTCGGCACGCAGGATAGCTTGATCGTCAGCCGCGACCTCTACCGGAAACATATCAAGCCCCGCCACCGGAAATTCGTCACCGCGCTGCGCGAGCTCTCACCGGCCACGATTGCGTTCCATTCCTGCGGGGCAGTCGCCAGCCTGATTGAGGACTTCATCGACATCGGGGTGCAGTGCCTGAACCCCGTGCAGGTTTCGGCCGCCGGCATGAATCCGGCGGAACTCAAACGGAAGTACCGGGGCCGGATGGCGTTTTGGGGAGGCACGGACAGCCAGGGTCTCGTACCGCGCGGGACCGCCGACGAGGTCAGGCGGATGGTGGAGAAGCTGATCGAAGACTTGGGCGAGGGGGGCGGGCTGATTTTCGCCAATGGCCATAATATCCAGCCCGATGTGCCCCTGGAGAACGTCCTCGCGATGTTCGAACACGCCCGGGCCTACGCGCCCTCATTCGCCCGCGCAGCATCGTGAGTTCGAGTACCAACTGCTTCCCCAAGCGGGGCAAAAGTGGGCACTGGCTGGAAAAGATCTCTATGGTGTGAGCCTCGCCGTAGTCGGAGCCGCTAATTGCGAGAGCCTGGCGATCCTGCTGGGTCCGGATCGGAGTGCCGCGCCCGGTCCCATGATCCGCCCCTCGGTCGATTCAGCCAGCAGGAGCCCCTGCAGTTGTTGGCTCCGAGGCGCTCGTCCCATGTGGTGCGTTCGCTCGCCCCAGCCCAGCGGCGAGTCTTTTCGGTTGCCTCCACCGCGGCCTTTCTCTAGGATAGCGCCCAGCAGGTGGTAAGTAGGACAGTCCGGAGCGGGTCACGCATGGGGAACCCGAAGAAGATCGTCATGATCGCCGGCCCGAATGGCGCCGGGAAGACGTCGTTTGCGCGGGAATTCTTGCCTCGGGAAGCCGGCTGCCCGGAGTTCATCAACGTGGACCTGATTGCGGCAGGCCTCTCGCCATTCGACCCGCCTCGCGCCGCTTTCCAGGCCGGCCGGGTGATGCTTCAGGAGATCGGGCGCCGCGTGCGAGCAGGCGAGAGTTTCGCCTTCGAGACGACCCTGGCCGGACGCCAATACGCTCGCTGGATTCCCCGGTGGCGGGCGGCAGGATACGACGTCAAGCTGATCTTCCTGAGCCTGCCCAGCGCGGAGTTGGCCCTGGCCCGGGTCGCTGCTCGCGTGGCCCAAGGGGGGCACGACGTGGAGGAAGCGGTGGTCCGTCGCCGCTTCGACGCCGGGTGGCGCCACTTCCAGAGTGTGTATCGCGACCTGGTCAACAGCTGGATCGTGTACGACAACGCGGGGCCACTCCCGGTTCCGATCGCCTCAGGGGACAATCCATGAACAGCCGCGCACTGCAGTCGCGAGATCCCGACATTCTGGCGACGGACGCTGCTCTACGCCGGGCCGCCCGACAGGCTCACGCGCTCGGACGTAGGACGGGGACGCCCGTGTATGTGCTGAAGGACGGGCGCATCGTCGACTTGACTCGAGAATGGAAGAAGCGCGTTCGCACTCGGTAGCACGCAGGACAGGCCCAAGATGCCCTGTTCACGGCTGCAGGTGCCCCTGGCGCGTCGACTGAACGCATCGGACGCGAGGCTCCTCCTGTTCTGGCCCGGGTATACTCCCGCGCTCGGTAATAGTAAGTACCCACCGGTGCACTTGTGATGGAATACCCCCCTCCATAACGCGCTGAGAGCTGTCAATCGCCGCAAACCACCGTTTGCTGATCAGGCCGCTCGCGATCAAATTCCATTCGGTTCGAGCCCCTACTGCTTCCCCGGTAGGACCAAAAGTGGGCACTGGCGGGAGAAGGTGTGGGTGGCAGCTGGCATGAGGACTGCTCTTGCAGAGAGGCGGCAGACTGAGCAGACGCGAGTCCGGCGTAAGCGGAGACAAAGGCAACATTCACGAACTGGGTGACCTGCGGACGTACTACGGCGGACACGAAAGCTTGACAACCCAATTCACCACATGCATAATCCACCAGATGAATAGGACCGACAGAGATGCCGACCTGGCTCCCAAAGATACTGATCCGCATCCACGAGTTCGCCGTCACCCGTCAGGTCCGCTTCACGCTGAAGGCCCTGAGGGAAGTGGCAGAGCTCGGACTCGGTCTGGATCCGACGGATGTCTGCGATATTCTCACACGCCTCACTCAGACGGATTCGGCCGGCCGATTCCGCTCAACGTTGACTGGTGAATGGCTGTACCTCTTCAGGCCACACGTCGCCTCGACGGTCCTCTACATCAAGGTGGTCCTCCGGAGCACTTGCGTGATTGTGTCGTTCCACGAGAACGAGGATACGAATGATGACGCCAACGTGTAGTCAAAAGCCGCTTCGCGTACCCCGCACCCACGTGCGGCCCGACGACGTCTGCCCCACGTGTGGAACAACGATGGTTGAGGCGCGGGGGCAGTTACGCCTACCCGTGAATGGCGAGGAAGTCTCCGTCCCCGCCGTCTCTCACCTCCGCTGCCCCAAGTGCCACGAGGTCATTCTGCGCTTCGAAGACGCGCGGCGCCTCAACTGGGATGCAATTGCGAGCTATCGCAAACAACACGGCCTCCTCTCGGCGGATGAGATTCGAGCGGTCCGTAAACACTTCGACCTGACGCAAGGCGAGCTGGCCCGCCTGCTCCATCTCGGTGCCAATACGATCTCACGTTGGGAATCTGGCAGAAATGTCCAGACCGCTGCGATGGATGTGCTCATCCGACTCATTCGCGACTTGCCCGGAAGCGTCGAGTATCTGCGCCATCACGCCGCCTGAAGTTCTTAGCGGCCAAAAGCGCGAGCAGGACACCGGACGCTCGCGACTCATCACACCGTGTCAACCGTATAGCCAAAATATCCCATAAAATGCCCAACCGGCCAGTTTATGGGTGAAATCTCAAGGTAGGCCGGGTTCAATCCGAGCGGTTCGAGTCCCAATTGGTTCCCCAGTACGGACTCGAACTGCACCCGTCGGATGATGCCCAATCGCCTCAGTACACCTTAGATCTTTCCTGGCACAGAAACCAAACTCGGGGATAGCCTGCCCACCGGCCCGATGTGGTGTGGTATAGTCCGGCTGAGGAGGATCCTCGTATCCCCTCGGTGGCAAGACGAGTCCCTGCGCACTCATTCAGGAGAGGAAACCGCCCATGGCCAGCGTCAACAAAGTCATCCTGATGGGGAACCTTACCCGCGACCCTGAGCCCCGCACCATCCCCAGCGGAGCCCAAGTCTGCAACTTCGATCTG
>JADGPI010000052.1 GCA_017882525.1 Thermoleophilia bacterium | reverse complement strand
GGCGCACGACAGCAGGTCTTCTTCTCGTTCGGCCTGTGGGTGCTGGTCAATCGATACAACCTGACCGTCTCCGAGATCTCGCTCGTGCTCTTGGCGGTGACCTTCGCCAGCATGATGTCCTCTTCGTACGTCGGTCGGATGATCGACCGGCACGGTGAGCGCCGTATCCTCTCGGTTATCAACATCGCGTACGTGGTCGCGTTGGCCGGCTACGCACTGGCCGGAAACGTCGTTCTCGCCTGTGTCTTCTACCTCATCTACGCCTTCATCACCCCCTTCTCACCGATCGCCGCCTCCACCTACCTGCGCAAGATCGCCGTACCCGAGGAAGTAGCGTCCAGCCTGGCTATGGGGGTCACTCTTCTGCACTCCACGGCGATAGTCGTACCGGTGGCCGCGGGCTTCATCCTCAATTACGTGGGCTACCGAGTACCCTTCTTCATTGCCTGCGGATTCGCGGTCATCACATTCTTCATCACACTCCGCCTCGATCCGGTGGCTCAGCGGATCGCCGGCCGGGTCGCCTTTGACGATGCCCGCTTGGCGGCAGTGGCCGCCGGGACCATGGGCGCAGGCCAGAGTGACCAAGATCTGACGGCCGCCGGCGACGCCGCCGAGGCGACGGCGGTGTTCATGGCCATGGACGGCGGCTCGGGCGAGGCAGCGGCGGGCCAGGCAGCGATCCATTCGATCATCGACCGGGCGGAGTCTCGCGACTATCCAACTCAGGACGAAGGAGATACTCAGTGACCGAGCTTCGGCGGACCCCGCTGTACGCAAAGCACGTGGCCCTAAAGGCCCAGATGGTGGAGTTCGGCGGCTGGCAGATGCCGCTCATCTATCCCACCGGCGTTCTCGCCGAACATCTCGCCACCCGGCGCGCGGCCGGCCTCTTCGACGTCTCCCATATGGGCCGCTTCATCTTTCGCGGCACCGGTGCGGTGCCCTTCCTCCAACACGTGCTCACCGGTAACGCCCAGGCTCTCGACGCCGGCCAGGCGCAGTACACGATCATCCCCAACGACACCGGCGGAGCCATCGACGATGCGTATCTCTACCGCTTCGTCCCCGACGAATATACGTTGGTGGTGAACGCCGCCAACCGTCAGAAGGACTGGGACCACTTCCAGGCTCAGCTGGCGATGGATGCCGAATCTGGAGCAAGCCCCAGATTCGGCGACGTTATCCTCATCGACCGCAGCGACGAACTGGCCATGATATCGCTCCAGGGACCGGCGTCGCGGGGGATCATCGAGGGCCTTCTCGAGGAGGGCGAACTGCCCGAGCCCCGCCGTAACGAGCTCAGCATGGCCACGGTTGCCGGCATCGGCGTGCGCATCGGCCGCACCGGCTACACGGGTGAGCCGCTCTGCTTCGAGCTATTCCTGGATGCCGCCGACGCACCAGCCATGTGGGACCGCTTGATCGCCACCGGGGCGACCCCGGCCGGCCTGGCGGCTCGGGACACCCTGCGGCTCGAGGCAGGCCTGCCTCTCTACGGGCATGAGGCGGGGCTCGACCCCGACTGCAACGAGATCCCCATCATGTCGTCGCCGCTCGCGGCTTTCGCGGTGAGCTTCTCCCCCCTTAAGGGCTCGTATGTGGGATGCGCGGCCCTGGAGCGCCAGCATGGCGCCTATCGCAAGATTCTCGCGCGGGACTACTCGTCCCGCGCCGATCTCCCACGGCTCACCAGGACCGTCGCCGTCACCGGACGCGGCGTCGCCCGGGCCGGGGCACCCGTTCTCAAGGACGGAACCTCCGTGGGCTGGGTCACCAGCGGAACCATGGTCCCCTACTGGAAGACCGCCGGAGAAGGCCTGGGGTCTCAGCCCGCCGACGAGTTCGAACTGCGCTCTATCTGCCTTGCCCTTGTGGACTGCGACATCGTGGAGGACGAGCACCTCACGGTGGATGTTCGCGGCAAGCAGGTGGAGGCCGTGGTGGTGCCATACCATCTACGCAGCGATGCCCCGCCCTATGCCCGGCCCATCGTCTACCGGTTCCACGAGCAGGAACCCTTGCCGCCGGCCGAGGACACCCACATGGCGGTGGAACGTCTGCTGCGGAAGACTGCCGAGAACACCATCTGGCGCCAGCGGGAGTGCATCAACCTCATCCCCTCCGAGATGACGCCGTCTCCACTGGTGCGTCTGGTCTCCGAGATGGACCCTGCCTCGCGATATGCCGAGCACCGCAAGCTCGAGGCGTTCTACGAGGAGGAGGTTTTCTACTACCAGGGCACGGCCTTCATCGACGAGGTGGAACGCATCCTCGAGACCGAGTTGTGCCGCTTCCTGGACTGCCGCGAAGCCGAGACGCGGGTCATCAGCGGCCAGATGGCCAACGCTGCCGTCTTCTCGGCCATGATCGACTACATAAATCGCGGCGACAGCAAACGGGAGCCGCGCCGCATCCGCATGGTCATGAACAACCACATTGGGAGAGGCGGACACCTGAGCGCTCAGCCGATGGGCGCCCTCAAAGACTTCATCGCCACCGACCCCCGCACCGACCGGCCGGCCGTGGTGAACTTCCCGGTGCTAGCCGAGAATCGCTACAAGACCGACATCGCCCGCACTTTCGAGCTCCTGGAGCAATACCGGCCGGAGCTGATCATCTTCGGCAAGAGCATGGTGCTGCACAAGGAGCCGGTGGCCGAGGTCCGCCGTTTCGTGGACGAGCAAGGCATCGACGCGGTGATCATGTACGACATGGCGCACGTCCTGGGACTGGTGGGTCCGCACTTCCAGCAACCCTTCGCCGAAGGGGCCGACCTGGTGACGGGCTCCACTCACAAGACGTTCTTCGGTACTCAGCGAGGGGTGATCGGCAGCCGCTTCCTCGAGCCGGAGGAGCGCTACGAGCTATGGGAATCCGTGCGCAGAAGGACTTTCCCAGGGTCGGTATCCAACCATCACCTGGGCACGCTGCTGGGCTTACTCGTAGCCACGTACGAGATGAACCATTTTAAG
>JADGPI010000051.1 GCA_017882525.1 Thermoleophilia bacterium | reverse complement strand
GCTCTTCCCTTCCACGACGTTGTCCGAGCCCTGAATGATCCTTACCCCGATGACTACATCGCGGTAGCGGCGGCTGACGGCCTCATCCAGGGCACAGGCAACGGACACTTCGGACCTTACCTGGATATTTATCGGGCGCAGCTTCTCACAATCGTGGTGCGGGCCGCTCAGCGCTTCAAGCCGTCGGGAGTGCTCGGTAAAGTACCCGTCGGCTGGCACGGAATCCTTCCGACGACTGACCCCATCCACGGCCACGACGTCGCGCTGGCGGAATACAGTGGGCTTCTCAACGGTATCGACCTCACGCGCTTCTCAATTTGGGGAAAGGCGACCCGGGGGGAAGTGGCCCAGTTGATCTGGAACCTGAAGCAGAAGTAGGGGAAGCTCGCCACCCAAGCGATACGAATTGGTCATACTGTCGCCCCTGGTCAGTGACATACCGGCGGGAGATGGCTCCGGACTCGCGAGGGAAGCGACGCTTCGCTGCGGCGGGGTGGGGGAGGAGCTTCGATGGGCTTTGCGGTTTGCCGAGGAACTGGACCTCTCAGCAAGCAGGCGAGCCGTCGGAGGGATAGGCCCTGACCGGGCGACTTACAAACGGTCTCGCTGAACGGTCCCTCAGAAGCCTTGGCGCCCGCCAGGATCTATGACTGGTTCGGGTCGGCCAATTCTCTCTACAGCCCATGATCGGCCGGGCATTGCTCTGCCATCAATGAGCCAGACGCGCAAGCAGCCCATCCGGGCGTCGGGGCTCGCTGCGCGCGGTTGCGCAGAGCGACGATTCCTTGCTGGCATGGTGCAAGCGGGGCGCATTTGACAACAACCCGTGCGCGGTATAAGTTTCTCATGCACGTGAGTTGAAAGAGATGCGAAGAAGCAGGCTGGATCTGCAGGGATTCGGGCTGCGGCGTCTCGAAAAGGGCAAACCCGTCGCAAGGCGGGGACGCAAAACCATCGGCCCAACAGTCAGCGTTATTTGGGCGGCCGGGTTGCCGGGAACGGCTGCAAGCTACCTCCCCTTTTTCAAGTCCCGCGTCTTCGGCTGTCTGGCTGGAAGAGGGGGGTTCATGGATAGTCGTAAGACCGTCCAGGGTCATTTCAAGTACGCGCATTTCGAGGTCACCTGGACTCGAGAAGTGCCTCCCTCCGGAGATTCCGTGGACAGCATCACGAGAACGTACGGTCAAGGCGTGGGCTATGCCGAGACCATGACCTTTGAAAACCCCGGTGCGGCCGCTGAAAAGTTCTTGAACTGGACGATGGCGCTTTCATGCCTGACCGACGATCAGGCCTTGGCCTACTTCACCTCGCTCATGAAGGCCAAGGATTTGGAGAGCGCAGGGTTGTGGAACGAGGTCGTGTTGGCGGCGCAAGAGGCCCAGTCGGCGAGCCACACGCATCTCGACACGAAGTACGATCCGGAGCGCCGCCCCTCTGAACGCACCGAGGCCTACCAGGCCTATTTGGGGGCCCGGAGCCGACTGGTGGCTGCTCTTGCCGAACTCAAGATTGTCAGATTTCCTGAGCAGCGGGTCCCGGCGCCGGTGCCCGTTGCCGCGACACAAGGGCCCCTGTCCGACCTATAGGGGTGTGACAAGCGCATGTGCTATGACGAGCGTGCGACTCGAGGCCCGCGCCCAGGCTTCTCATGATCGCTTGCCTCAGGTGCGGTGTCGGCGGCAGTGCTAGCCGTGGACCACAACTCGCGCCATCTTGCCATGGCGATGGTCGGCAAATGCATGCACCGCCAGCGTGCGCCCTTCATTTCGCGAGCTTGCCCCGCTCGAGGTCGCCCCTAGCTAGAGGGCGTTCGTCCGCGAGGCGCTGTGGGGTTCACGGAAGATACGACTTAGGATTCCTCGGCGTCCCGTTGACGCGCACCTCGAAATGCAGGTGGGGTCCGGTCGTCAGTCCGGTCGACCCGCTCGTGGCGATCGTCTCCTCGCTCGTAACCGTCTCGCCCTTGTCGACCAGGATGTGAGACAAGTGACAATACACGGTCGCCAGTCCATTCCCATGGTCGATAATGATGGTCTTGCCGTGAACTTCCATGTTTCCCACATACAGCACCTTCCCGCCCGCTGAGGCAAAGACCCGGGTCGATGCCGCGGCGGCCAGGTCGAGCCCCTCGTGGTCGATCGTCCTTTTTAGGACCGGGTGGAACCGGGGCCCGAACCCCGAGGTGACGACATGCTTGCCGGCGATGGGCCAGCGCAAGGCGGGCAGATGGCTGCCATCGCCTTTGCTTCCGGATGTCTTCAGCGTCGAACGAATGCGGCTCGATTCGTCGAGGAGGTTCTGATACTCCTGCTGCAGCGAGGCGGAGGCCGAGCCGCCGGTGACCTTGGTCGACGGCTGCGGCCCGCGGCCGGCCTCCGTGGTGTTGCTGGTGTTTGCCCCCGTCGTTGCGGAGTTCTCTGTCGATGCCCGCGCAGATGTGCTGCTGCTCTTTGCAGTGCCGCCCGAACCACAGCCAACCACAAATCCGACGGCGAGACAGACGGCCAGCGCGGTAACTGCAACCACCGCGGCGACGCTGAAACTGCGCCGGCCGCGGAGCGGATGGGAACGAGTCCAGCCCGATCGGCTGCGTGCCATACGATGCTCTCCCTCGAGAATAGGATTCGCTTACGTAGACAAGACTAGGCTGGGTGCGTCGCCCCTCCGTCGCCAACGTGTCGCGGATCTGTTGCGAACGGCGCTCAGGTGCGCTAGGCGCGCGGAAGAAGGACGCTAAAGCAGGTGCCCGCGTCGGGGCTGGAAACCATTTGCACGGTTCCCTTCATGGCTTCGGTCAGTTCCTTCACGATGAAAAGTCCGAGTCCCGCCCCGTCGTTCGGATGGTCCTGGTCGTCGGACTGGTAGAAGCGCTCCCACACCCGGGATGCATCTTCGGGAGCGACCCCTTGGCCGGTGTCGTGGACCTCAAGCCGGACGAACCTACCGTCGGCAACAGCGTTCAGAGAGACGAGCCCACCCGGCGGAGTGTGACGCACTGCATTTCGCACGAGGTTGAACAGCACCTGCTCAAGCCGGCGGGGATCGGCCAAGACCTCCGGTACTTCTTCGACGACGTCGGAAACGACCTGCACCCTGTCCCTTTCCCAAGCCAGAGGTGCAAACGATCCAAGGACGTTCGCCACGGCTTGCGCGGGGCGCACGCCCTGCAAAGACAGCGACAACCCGCCGGCATCGGCGCGAGCGACGACAAAGAGATCGTCCACCAGGCTTTGCAGTCTGAGCGTTTCCCCGTGGATGATGTCCAGGTCTCCCCGGAGGGTATCGGGCGGCTGCTCGCCCCAGTGGGCGTTGATGGAATCGAGGTATCCCCGAAGGATGGCGATCGGGGTTCTCAACTCGTGGGAGACTTCGGCAAAAAGGATACGCCGCGACTCCAGCAGTTTCGCCACTCGGTCGCGCTCGCTTTCCAGATCGCCGAGCGACTGCGAAAGACTCTCGGCCATCGCGTTGAAATCCTGCGTGAGCTGCGCGATTTCATCTTCGCCCGCCACCTCGACGATGGTGTCCCGCTTGCCGGACCGAAATGAACGGGTGCCGCGAGCCAGCAATTCGATCCTTCGGACCGTCGGGCGGATAACCAGGTAGGAAAGGCCGGCGGAGAGCGGGAAGACGACCACCGCCCCACAGGCCGATGCGACGCACCAGAAGACGGCGAGCGGGAGGACCCAGGCGAGAAGCATGGCCGGCATGCCGGTCGAGCGGACAGGCGCGAACAGTGACGGTATCCTGCCCCCGGTGGCCACGGACCAGATGAGCCACGCAGCGACGCCAAGCCAGACAAGCGCGAGCAGCAGTCCGACGTGCGCGCCGCTCAGGGACCAGACCAGCCTCTTCCGTCTTGCTTTCTCCCAGGCCAACGCCATCCGGACCCCGGCGCGGAACACGCAGAACGCCACCAGGCAGCCGACGAGGAGAGCTTTGATATCGGATCGGGAGAACCACCAGACCAGCGAGTGGTGCGCTCCTTTGAACACCCAGACTACGCCGAGGATACCCACCGCTTGAACGACGATCACCACCGCGGCCAGCATGAACTCATCGGAAAGCTGGATCAGCCCGCGTCGGTTTGATACTCGTGCCCGCAAAGCGAACAGAACCGCCGTCGAAAAACCGAGGAAGGCGGGTAGAGCCGCCAGCACGCGAGAGGGAATGAGAGACTCGAGCAGCGCGAAGTACAAGGTCAGAAACGCTCCTGCGACCAACGCTTCGAGACCCGCCCTCGGCATACTTGCGGTAGCCAGGAACGGGATCGTCTGTCGCTGTGACGCCCTCACGCCTTCTTCAACCGGTATCCGACGCCCCACACGGTCTCGATCGCCGCGCCCGTTGTTCCGAGCTTCCTTCGCAACCGGAGAATCGCGTTGTCGACGGACCGGTCACCCGGAACCTCCCTAACCTCCCAGATGGTTTCGAGCAGATAGGCACGGCTGAAAGCCCGTCCTTGGTTCCTGAGAAACAGGTGCAGGAGCTCGAACTCCGTCTTGCTGAGCTCCACTGCCTCGGCGCCCGAAGACACGGAGTGTGCCCCAGGATCGAGGGTTAGGTCACCGTAGCTCAACGGCTGCGAATGGTTTTCCCGGTCGGACAGAATGGTCGTTCGCACGACCTCAGCCCGCCGGATCAGGGCACGCACTCGCGCCAGCAACTCACGGATCCCAAAGGGCTTCGGCAGGTAGTCATCCGCGCCGAGCTCCAAGCCGATGACCCGGTCCACCTCCTCGCCCCGGGCGGTAAGCATGAGCACGGGCGTCGTCGCCGAGTAGCGGACAGCCTTGAGAACGTCCAGCCCGTCCATGCCTGGGAGCATCCAATCGAGGATCATCATGTCGGGCGACGCGCTCGCATGCATCCGTACACCGGTTTCGCCGTCTTCGGCTAGTACCACCTCGTAACCCGAAGCTGACAGCTCGCGCTGCAGCAAACGGCGCAGTTCGGGATCGTCTTCAACCACCAAGATTCGTGACATCTCACCCTCAGTCTATCAAAGGCGCGTCCGGGTCCTGCAGGCTCAC
Source organism: Thermoleophilia bacterium (assembly GCA_017882525.1). Taxonomy (GTDB): domain Bacteria; phylum Actinomycetota; class Thermoleophilia; order RBG-16-64-13; family RBG-16-64-13; genus Chersky-299. Next base: position 761 of record JADGPI010000051.1, on the reverse strand, counting down.
CGCAGGACGGGGCCAGAGACATCGCCTAAGGATAGACCAGCGCTGTTGCGGCCGGATCGCGAGGTTGTCGCAAAGCTGTCTCGGACGAGGTGCGCGGCTCGGGTGTCGCGCAGTTTGGCGGAAGGGAACCCGGCAGCGGTCGCCGGTGATGGAGCACGAGTCCCGTGTCCCGCGTCAACCTTGTTGGACATCCGAATCTCACTTGCGGGCAAGCCCATCCGTACACGCGAGGCCGCGCATGATCGGCGGAAAGACGCCCTGATCACGCGTACTGACGAGTCGATGTGTGACGACTTCCGCCGTGGCTAGGCGCATAGGGCGCTGATAGGCGGCAGAGACTGGGCCTCAATGCAGGCGTCACTAAGATGCCATCGTGGGGCCCTGCCGACTCTTGACAGCGTTTTGTCACCGGCCCAGTATGAGTACTGCCTACCTTACCGGACCCAGCGAAAGGCGGGAATCTCGTGTCCTCCCTGATCGTGGGCATCATTGTCGGCATCGTAGTCGTTCTCGTCATCATGCTCGTGGCGCTGGGGACTAGGGTGGTCCGGCCTACTCAGCGCGGCCTCGTGGAGCGTCTGGGCAAATACAACCGCTATGCCGATCCAGGGTTTCACCAGATCATCCCCTTTGCGGAGCGGATGTATAAGGTGGATATCCGGGAGACGTTCATTCAAGCCCAGCCGCAGACCATCATCACTAACGACAATCTGAACGCCGTGGTAGACGCGCAGGTGTACCTCAAGGTAAAGGCCGACGAG
>JADGPI010000297.1 GCA_017882525.1 Thermoleophilia bacterium | reverse complement strand
TCCGATGACCTGGCCGGCCGTGACCCGGACGCCTGGCTTGATGCCGCTCTTGATGGACGACAGGTGCGCGTAGTAATACGAGTTGCCGTCGTCGCCGTTGAGCCAGATGGTGATGCCCCCCAACCCGCTGTCCGTGGGGGTGGTCCGGCCGATGACGCCTTTCACCACAGCGACGAGAGGCGTGTTACGAGCGGTCATGATGTCGGTGCCTTTGTGGCTCCGCCCGCCCGAGCGCGGCGCTCCCCAGGAATCGACGAAACTGTTGGGCCCCTGCACGGGAAAGACCCAATCGGCGCTCGTGCTCGCCGGGGGATCCGTGGTGGTGGGTTCGGACTTCTTGCCCGTGGTCGTCGTGGTGTGCTTAGTGGTGGCAGTCGTGCCGTTCTTCTGCGCGTCCGCCTTTGCTTGGGCGGCCGCCTTGAGCTGCGCCGCGGCCTTAGCCTGAGCGGCTGCCAGCTGGCGCGCGGCTTCCTGGCGCGCGCGCTCCTCGGCCTGCAGAGTCGCCACTTTGGCGTGCAGTGCGTTGTAGCTGTCCTTGGACGACTCCATCGCCTGAAGTGCCTTTTCGTTGGCCGTGGCCAGCTCGACGGAGTCCTTCTGCTCCTGCACCTTGTCGGCCTGGAGCTGTGTGTTCAGGTCTTTGAGCTCGTTCACCCGTGCAGTGACGTCCGCGAGCAGCTGGCTGTCCGAGTGGGCGATACTCGACAGGAGTTTGACCTGTTTGATCACCCCATCCAGTGACATGTCCCCGGAGATGATGGCGTCGATCACCTCAAGGGTCGCGGACCCGTGGTCCATGTAGATGTTGCGGAGACGTTGCTGGAGGCGGGTCTGCAGGGCGGCGAGCTTCTTGTTGGCCGTGTCCGTCTTGGCCTGCACGTCTTCTATTTTGATCTTCGTCGATTCCAAGCGGTTCTCTGCCGATGCTTGCGTGGCCGCTAGCTTGTCCAGCTTCGCCTGCTCGGCTTTGAGCTCGGATTTGGCCTGCGCAAGGTCCTTCTGCACTGTCTTGAGCTGGGAAGCAGGATCGGAACTGGCCGCGAGCGCTGTTCGCACGCCCGAATCGCGAGAGGGGAGGATGGCTTGAGCGAAGCTGCCGACGAGGGCGGCGATGACCACCCAGGCAGCGATCCGCGCTGTTCGTGAACAAAGGACGGCGGCCGGCCGGCGACTGCTCTGGCGCGACCCGGCGTCCTTCCGTTTGACGTCAGGCGACATGAGAGCCAGTCTACCAGGATGCGCAGTTGGTTTCTACCGGGCTGGGGTATGCTGACGGTGCGACGATTTCTGCCGGAGGAGGGGCTATGCCGTCTTTTGATGTGGTGAGCCGTGTGGACATGCAGGAGATGGAAAACGCCGTCTACCAGGTGAAGAAAGAGGTGGAGACGCGCTTCGACTTCCGTGGATCGAAGACCCAAGTAGAGCTCGACGCCAAGGAAGGGAAGGTCCGTCTTCTTACCGAGGACGACATGAAGCTCCGCGGCTTGCGAGACATGCTCCTCTCGAAGGTCGTCAAGAGATCGATCGATCCTGAGGCGCTCGATTTCGGAAAACCGGAGAAGGCTGGCGGCGACATGATCCGGCAGGAGGTTGCCATCACCACCGGCATCGACATCGATACGGCGCGCAAGGTCGTGAAGTTGATCAAGGATAAGAAGATGAAGGTCCAGGTGGCCATCCAAGGCGACGAGGTGAGGGTTTCGGGCAAGAAGCGCGACGATCTGCAGGATGTGATCGGCATGCTGAAGGAGGCGGACCTTGGGATGCCGTTGCAGTTTGTGAACTACCGGGAGTGACGGGCGGGGAAAAATCATTGGGCGGTCACGTGTTCTTCTACGGTGATGAGCGCCTGGAAGGGATCCTGGAGCCACCCGGCGTCGTCCCGCCTGCGGGGGAAGAAGCGCGGCAAGTGCTGGGCGGAGTGGTAGTTGCCCATCCCCATCCTCTCTATGGGGGGACCATGGCCCAGCCTCTCGTGTACAGGATGGCCAAGGCGTGCCGCATGCGCGGGATGACCACCCTCCGGTTCAATTTCCGAGGAGTGGGCAAGAGCCGCGGCAGGTACGGCGGGAGCGACGAACACAGAGACGTGGAGGCCGCCACCGCTTTCTTGCGCGGACAGTTGGAGCCCGGGGCGCCCGTGGGGCTGGCGGGCTACTCGTTCGGCAGCGTTATGGCGGCGATGGCCGCGACCGGATCGACGGCCGTGGAGGCCCTGGCGCTGGTGGCGCTCGTCGCCGCGTGGGACGAGATGTCGGACGGTGCGCTGGAAGGACTGCGGGCGTTCAAGGGCCCGGTGCTCGCCGTCTGTGGGGAGCTCGACGACCTGGCTCCGCCCGAACTCGTGAAGGCCGTTTTGAGCGATCTTAACCTCGACTTCACTCTGAGGGTGATACCGGATGCCGGCCACTTTTTCGAGGGACAGCAGGACGAGGTGAGCGACCAGGTGGCGGCCTTCTTCGAACACGCCTTCCGGTCCGCGAGAGCGCTGTAGAGACTGAGATATCGCGCCGGCAGTCGCGGTGAAACGAGCCGCCGTCAAGATGATACCGGCATCCATCCCGAGATTAGAATGGGGCCCCTAGGGGTAATAAGCCGCACGGCGACAAACTCTGACGCCGCTCCGAACCATGTCAGAATCGCAAGAAGACCAACCGGTACGAGGGAGTGAAACATATGGATCTGAAAGGTTCCAAGACCGAGTCGAACTTGATGAAAGCCTTTGCAGGTGAGTCGCAGGCTCGCAACCGCTACACGTACGCCGCCAATGTCGCGGCAGCAGAAGGCTACATGCAGATCAGCAACCTGTTCCTCGAGACCGCCGACAACGAGAGGGCTCACGCGTTCGCCTTTTTCCAACTGCTGGATGGCGGGATGCCCGAGTTCACCGCCTCGTATCCGGCCGGTCCCGTGGGCGGCACGGCGGAGAATCTAAAGGCTGCCGCCGAGGGCGAACTGGCGGAGTGGGGCACCCTGTATCCCAATTTCGGGAAGGTCGCGGAAGAGGAGGGGTTCAAGAAGGTCGCCGTCACGTTCCGTGAGGTCGCCGAAGTTGAGAAATACCACGAGCGCCGCTATCGCAAGTTGTTGGCGTCGCTGGAAGGCGGCAAGGTCTTCAAGAAAGACGCCCCGACGCTGTGGAAGTGCGAGGAATGCGGTTACGTGCACGAAGGTCCTGGGGCTCCGAAGGTGTGCCCGGTGTGCACCAAGCCGCAGGCTTACTTCGAGTTGTACTGCGAATGCTATTGAGCGGCACCCCCAGCGGGGCGAGCTGACGCCGTCTCGTTAGACTGACCTGCCTGCCGGGCCCGGGACGCTGATCGCGCGTCCCGGGCCCGGCGTTTCTTCCGGGTCCATCGTGGGACCAAGGTCGCATCCGCCGTCGCGCCTGGCGTGGCTAAGATCCCGCCATGGCGCATATGCCCGCAAAACGACTTGCTGTCTACCTCGCTGCCGGGCTTGTGGTACTGGCGGTGGGCGGAGTAGGCATGATGTCGCTTCGCGGCGGCGGGAGCCCGGCCGAAGTGGTAGAGGTCGGGTCTGGGAGTGCGTCGACTTCGATCGGGGCCGGCGGTCCCGCCGGGTCGCTCGCGACCGGGGGAACAACCACTACTTCCTCCGCGCCCACTTCTACGACCACCACTTCGCCGCAGGTCTACGTCCAGGTCGCGGGTGCGGTGCACCGGCCGGGCGTCTACCGGGTCCCGGCGGACGCTCGAGTGTTCCAGGTCCTACTCCAGGCCGGAGGGGTGACCGCGGAGGCCGATCAAGAGGCTCTGCCGCTCGCCGCCCTTGTCTTCGATGGCTGCAAGATCGACGTCCCGCTCAAGGGCCAGCCTCACGGCGCCGTCCTCGTGACGGGTGATTCCTCCGGGGCTGGAGCGAACGCAGGGGGTGCGACACCTGGAGGCGGCGGATCGGTCAGCGCCGGCGGTGGATCGGCAGGCGGGACCGGACAAGCCAAAGTCTCCCTCAACTCGGCGACCCTCGCGCAACTCGACACTCTCCCGGGCGTGGGCCCCAAGACCGCGCAGGCGATCCTTGACTATCGCCAGCAGAACGGACCGTTCACCTCGGTAGACCAGTTGACCGACGTGAAGGGGATAGGTCCGGCGAAACTCGCGCAACTCCGTCCTTTGGTGACGCTCTGACCGTACCGCCACCCTCCTCCCGGTCGACGCTGCTGGCGGACGGGTTCGTCCGTCGTGCCGGTCTCGCGCGCTGGACGACCATCGCGAGCGCGGTCGGTTTGGCGGCGGCCGGTCTCGTTCACGTGCCGGCGGCCGTGGGACTCGTGGGGTCACTGGCCGCGCTGGTCGCGGCGGTCGGGGGGCTGGTGAAGGGGCGCCACGGCCACGTCTCTATCGCTACCTTGTCCGGCATCGTGCTCCTCGGGTTCTTCTCCGCGTTA
>JADGPI010000296.1 GCA_017882525.1 Thermoleophilia bacterium | reverse complement strand
GTATCGGTGAGCAGCACCATCATGTCGGCCTTGACGAGCAAGGCCACCTGAGCGGCCAGCATGTCGTTGTCCCCAAAGCAGAGTTCGTCGGTGGAGGTGGTGTCGTTCTCGTTGATGATGGGGACGACTTTCCACTCGAGCAACTTGCGAAGGGTGTTGCGCGCGTTTATGTATTGAGCCCGCGCGCTGACGTCGAACGCGGTGAGCAGCACCTGGGCCGTCACCACGTCTTCATGGGCGAACAGTTCCGTATAGATGTGAAAGAGCCTGCCCTGCCCCACTGCGGCGGCCGCCTGAAGGTCCACCACCTCCGAAGGACGGCGGCGGCGCCGAAGCACGCCCATCCCCGAGGAGACCGCGCCAGAGGAGACCAGCAGCATCCTGTTGCCCTGCGCGTGCAGCTCACATACCTCGGCGACCAGCCCGGCCACCGGCCCAAGACGGAACGTGCCCCGCTCGTTGGTGAGCGTGCTCGACCCGATCTTCACGACTATCGTCTTACCTGCCCGCTTGGCAGCCACCTAGGTCACCTCCGCGATGCGCCTGACCTCGGCTAATGGTACTCGAAGGCATAGCCCTCGATATCCACATCGTCGCCCGGTTGAGCTCCCTGCGACCGGAGCGCGGCGTACACCCCCAGCCGGTCGAGTCGTTCTCCAAGATACCGGATAGCTTCTTCATTGGTGAGGTCGAACCTGCTCACAAGCCGCTTGAGCGCCTTACCGCGCACCTGAAACAGGCCGTCCTCCTTGGTCACGGCGAACACCTTGGCTGCTCCCCGGGGGCGGTAGGTGACATGTCCAGTCCGCTCCTCTGCCTCCTGAGGGACGGTGCCCCCCTCTTCCTGAGGCGCAGAGCCCACGGGAGCGGACGATAGCCCCACGAGGCTCTTGACCACCGGTCCGAGCCATTGGACGAATGGTTGCAGACCGATCCCGGTCGCCGCCGATACCGGCCAGACGAGCCGCCCCACATCGGGTTGCTCATCGTCAAGTTCGAAAGTGAAAGCGGGATGGCCCTCCCGTCGTAGCCGCTCTATCTCTGCCTCAAAAGCGCTCCGCATCTCCTGCACGGCCTCGGCCGGGACGGCGTCCATCTTGTTGAGGATCACCACCTGCGGCTTTGCTCCCAGCTCCGGCGTATGGGCGTCCAGTTCGCCGAGAATGGTCCGGAAACCATCCAGGGCGCTATCGCCGTAGTAGCCCATCAGGTCCACCACGTGCACTATGAGCTGGCACCGTTCGAGATGGGCCAGAAACTCGTGACCAAGCCCGACCCCATCACTGGCGCCTTCAAGGAGTCCCGGAACGTCCGCGAGGGTGAAGACGTCGCCCTCCCCGGACCAGTCCACCACTCCCAGCATGGGCTCGAGGGTGGTAAACGGATAGTTGGCGACTTTGGGTTTGGCGTTCGAGAGCCTACGGAGCAGTGAAGACTTCCCCGCGTTCGGCAGACCGGCGAGCCCGGCATCAGCCATCAACTTGAGTGACAGCCGCACCCAAAAACCCTCCTCCTCGCCGCCTAGCTCCGCGAACTTGGGAGACTGTCTGGTAGGCCCGACGAAACGCGTGTTCCCTCTGCCGCCGGTGCCGCCCGAAGCCAGCAGAGCCTCCTGCCCGGGGTTTACAAGGTCGGCGATGAGCTCGTCTTCCCGCCAGATCTGCGTACCCAGGGGAACCTCGATGATGATGGTGGCGCCCATCGCCCCGTGTTTCCGCGCGCCCTGTCCGGGTTGGCCTGCACCAGCCTTGTGGTGCACCTTGAAAGTGAAGGCTTGGAGGTCACGGAGTTGCGGGTTGGCAACCACGCGAACGTCGCCGCCACGGCCCCCGTCACCACCGTCGGGACCGCCGCGCGGAACGTGCTTTTCGCGGCGAAAAGAGATGCAGCCGTTTCCGCCTTTGCCGGCCGCCACGTAGATCTTTGCCTCATCGAAGAACATGGACGACCCGGCTAGAGGATACGGGCGACCGCGAGTGCCTAGCGGTCGCTATTCGACGACTACGCTGATGAAACGTCCTTGTTTCCCGGCGCCGAACAGCACGGTCCCGCCGACTTTGGCGAAAAGCGTGTCGTCGGAGCCTATGCCGACGTTCTGGCCGGGACGGAAGCGGGTGCCTCTTTGGCGGACGAGGATCGTGCCGGCTTTGACGGCCTGGCCTCCGAAAGCCTTGACGCCGAGGCGCTGGGCGTTGGAGTCACGGCCGTTCCTGGAGCTGCCGCCACCTTTCTTATGAGCCATGTGCTATCCCTTCCTACGCGATCTTCTCGACCTCGAGGCGGGTGAGCCCTGAGCGGAAGCCGGTCTTCTTGCGCCAGCCGCGCTTAGGCTTGAACCTCGAGATGACGATCTTCGGCCCACGGAAGTGCTCGACCACCCGGGCCGTGACCTTAGCTTCTTCGCCGCTCCCAGAGAAACGCACCACTTCTCCGTCGGCTACGAGCAGTGACTGTAATTCCACCGTCGTCCCCTCGGCGGCGCTGAGACGGTCGACTACGACCTCTCGCCCTTCTTCTACGCGGTACTGTTTCCCGCCGACTTTGACGATGGCGAACATCGCGACTCCTCGTATCTATCAGATAACTTCATGCGGCGAGTTGCTCAGCCGCAAGCAAGGCAGTATAGCAAGGTCGGCGGCCGGCTGCCACAATAAATGTGGTTCGGCCCCACTGCGGTGCCGTCCCATCCGCCCCTTGCCGGCCAAATCAGTCCGCGACCAACTCGAGCCGGTCGAGTGGTGCGCTCTCTTCCGCGGCTTGGATCAAGAACCGCACCCCCGTATCCGCTTCCACTCGCTTCAAACCCGGAGAATGGCCCATCAACAATAGAGCCGCCACGCGAGGATGCATCTCCACCCGCAGGACGCACTCGGCTGAATCGACGGCCAGCCGTCTCAGTCCCCGCTCCACCTCGATGGCAGCCGATTCTTCCGAGAGGATCACTCCCAGCCCCCGGCAGGTGGGACAGGTCTCGGTCATGACTTCACGCAGGCCGAGGGTGATATTCTGCCGCGTCATTTCTACCAGCCCGAGCGGCGAGATCTCCACGACATAGGTCTTCGTCCGGTCGCGAGCCAACTCCGCCTCCAGCGCCGCCACGACCTGCTCTCGGCTCGTACGGGGCGTCATGTCGATAAAATCGATTACAATTATCCCCCCGATGTCGCGCAACCTGAGCTGACGCATGATCTCCCGGCAAGCCTCGAGATTCGTCTTGAGCGTGGTATCACCGAGAAACCGCTTGCCCACGAAGCGGCCGGTGTTCACGTCGATCACCGTCATGGCCTCGGTATGATCGATGGCCAGGTAGCCGCCCGAAGGCAGTTCCACGCGGCGGGTGAGAGCTTTCCTGGCCTCCCCCTCGATGCCGAACGCCTCGAAGAGCGACCTGGAGCCCTGGTAGTGGCTCACTTCCCCGACCAACTCGGGGGCGACAGCGCGGAGGTAGTTCGAGACGCGACGATAGGCGTCGTGGTCGTCCACCAGGACGCTCCCGAAGTCGCGCCCCAGAAGGTCTCGCACCGCGCGGATGGCCAATTCCGCCTCACTGTAGACGAGTGCCGGCGCCTCTGTCTCCGCGGTGCGACGACGGATAGCTCCCCACACTCTCTCCAGGAAGCGCAGGTCGCGCGAAATGGCCTGCAGATCCACCCCTTCGGCGGCCGTACGGACGATCACCCCGCCAGATTCCAACCCGAGCTGCTTGATGAGGCCGCGGAGACGCTCGCGCTCTTCATTCTCCAGCCGGCGAGAGACACCGGATATGGCAGACTCAGGCAGATACACCACGTACCGCCCGGCCAGCCCCAACTGGGTGGTAAGACGAGGCCCCTTGCCGCCCATGGGGTCCCTCGTGACCTGGACGACCAGCTCCTTGCCCGGCTTCAGTATCTCGGTGATCTTTTTCGAGTGCCCGGGGCCGGCGTCCGGTAGTTCGTCCACGTAGAGGAAACCATTCTTGTCGAGACCGATGTCCACGAAGGCAGCGTCCATGCCCCCGAGGACGTTCTCCACCCGCCCCTTGTAGATGTTACCCACCATCGAAAGCCGCTTCGGCCTCTCCAGATATAGCTCCGCCAGCTTGGCGTCCTCTACCAGCGCCACCCGCGTCTCACCGGGATCTCTTGAGATGAGGAGCTGTTTCACGAGAGGAGTATCTCAGTCCGCTCGATTTTGGTCACGTCCAGCTCGAAACCGCCCAGAACCGCAAGCGATGCTGTTACCGTCTCCGGCCGGACCGTGCCGCTGGGGCTGACCCGAGCCGTGAAGACCACGACCCGATCGTTCCCCTCCCCCGGCCGGACCTCAAGGCTGTCCACGAATGTCTTAACGTCCGTCGAGCGAACACCGTCCCCCTTGGCCACCAGGACCGGGACCGCTGGGGCTTCGGCGAACAGTCGTACAGCTCGGGCGAATCTTTCGCCGGCGCATCCGACGGCCAAGTCCGTAGTCACCGTCACCTCATACGTGGCCCCAATGACGCGGCCGGCGGCCCGGCGCGCCGCGTGGTACGGCGCAGAAGACACCACCTGCATCCCGCGCGGAAGCGAAGACGCCAGCCGCGCGATAAATCCGCGGGGCGGCTCCTGCGCCAGCTCGAACTCACACATCTCGCCTCTCCCACAGACACCCACCGCAAGCGGAAGAACGAGGGTGAGGAGGGCTTTCGGCCTCATGCCTTCGCTCAGGGCTAGACGTCCGCCGGCGCGTCTGACCGCCCGGCGAAAGATCTCCGTCTTGTCGAGATGGCCGATGAAGCAGGCGCGATCGCTCACAGAGAAGGTGATCAGGTAACGCGGGCCTAGGCCCCGCGGGCCCTCGCCGGTCGAGCCCTTGGGTACGCGGAGGACCGGAGCTGATGAAGAAGCCGGCGGAGCCGAGGCTTCAGCAAGATCGTTGCCCGGAGCCGCGGGACATGCGCCACAACTCTGACAACCCTCCCGGCGACAGTCGGACGTGGTCTCGCCCCGCAACGCCCGCAGCCGCTC
>JADGPI010000295.1 GCA_017882525.1 Thermoleophilia bacterium | reverse complement strand
CGGCTCAGGGCCGCGCCTCGCCGGTCTCCATGGAAGCGGCACGGGGCGGGGTAGGGGGACCGCTCCTTGTCAGTTCGTCCACCATATCGGCGTACTGAGCGTTCTTTGCCGCGAAGTCGATCTCTCCGGTGTAGAGAGCCTGCAAGGCGACGAGCATCCCGAGCGCGGTCTGGAAATAGTCACGCTCTGAATACTTGTCGTCCCACGACATGCGCATCATCAGGGTCTCGAGGACGCCGATGAACGCATACGACACGAACTCGCTGGCGGGCGCAAGTGGGCTCCCGGCCGGTGACCCCAGTTGATCCAACTCCTTGGCTATCGGCTCGAGCAGCTGCCAGTACATCCGCTTCACAAGGGCCCGGAGCTCTCTGTCTTCACCGAGGGCTTCTGCGCGCACGAATCCCAGCATGTCGGGGCTCAGCGCCCGCAACCCAAGGAATCCGGACACCCTTCGCATGTTGCGCTTGATGAAGTCAGGATCCGCGGCGATCTGCGGCTCGACGTACTCCACCATCCAGTCGGCGAAGACGTTCACCACCTCCAGGAACAACTGGCGCTTGGTGGGGAAATAGCGGTACAGCGTGAGAGGCCCGATGCCCAGCTCTGTCACGATGTCGGCCACTCGGGTATTGCGGTAGCCTCTGGCGGCGAATTGTCTGGTGGCGGTTTCGAGGATCCGGCTCTTGAGGGCCTCATCTCTTTGCACCACGAGGTCCATGTGCTCTTCGGGAAGAGCTCCCTCGTGGGATTGGAGGGCTCGCCGGATGTCCTGGAGGCCAAGACCACGTTCCTTCAGCCGTAGGATCTCGCGCAAAAGGTCGACGTGCCGGTCGCTGTAGTACCCAACGCTTCTGCCCGTCTTCTGTGGTGGCGGTAGTAACCCTTCGCGCATGTAGAAGTGGATGGTGGTGCGGGGCACCCCCGTGGCCTTCTCCAGTCCAGAGATCTTGAGCGCTCCCATCACAACTCCCGTGAAGGCTCGGCGCCGTGTCACCTCTAGCGCGCAAGCGAGTCTGGTCCTCCGGTGATAGTGACACGTCTGCTCATGGCACGGCAAGCACCAAAGCTGCTCCAGAACCCCTTTCGGGGCGAATCTCGTGAGTAGCATTGTGCTTTCCTATTGTTTTGTTAAAATGCATACGATTTAACAATGGATTTGAGTTCAGGGTAGGGGAGCAGTCGCGTGGTGGATACGGAGAAGGTCAGACCTCTCGTGCGCCAATGTGGTGACGCGATGGCGCGCCTGGCGACGATGGTGAGACCGAAGGACTCCGAGTGGCTCGAGCTCGAGATGAGCATGGGGCAGCTCAAGGCGGTCATGGTGCTGAGTTGTTCCGGGCCGCTGACGGTGGGCGGCCTCGCCAAAGCGCTCGACCTCGCCGAACCATCGGCCAGTATCCTGGTGGACAAGCTAGAGAAGAGGGGCTTGGCCTCGAGAGAGACCGACCCAACAGACAGGCGGCGTACCCCGGTCGTCGTAACCAGCGCCGGCCAGGAGCTGGTCAAACGCCTGCGTCGTGTGCGAGACGAACAGCTCACCATTTGGCTGTCCGAACTCGACGACACCGGTCTCAGCGCGTTACTCGAGGGCGTCACAGCACTGGTCGAGGTGATAGAGAAGTCGGGGTCCAGTGCGCGGTGTGATGCACCGGCGAAAGGGAGGGACTGATGGCGAGGCTGTGGCGGCGAACTCCGTCGGCGGAGGCGGAGATGCAACCGGCCGGATCAAGGGCGTCCATCGGAATGCCGGTGGATGGTGCCGTCGCGGTGCACCAGCCGTGGGGCGAGATTCTCAGCCGGCGTCGTATCGCCCTTGTGCTTGCCAGCGTGATGCTCGGCATGCTTCTGTCCGCCTTGGATCAGACGGTGGTGGGCACCGCGATGCCCCGGGTCATCGCCGACCTCAACGGTCTGACCCACTACGCATGGGTGGGCACCGGCTATCTGCTTGCCTCCGCGGCTTCGATGCCCATCTGGGGGAAACTGTCGGACGCTTTTGGACGCCGGCGCTTCTTCATCGTAGGGATGGTCCTGTTCGTGGTCGGCTCGGCGCTCTGCGGCCAGAGCCACTCCATGACCGAGCTCATCATCTTCCGCGCTCTCCAAGGGCTGGGGGCCGGGGCCATGATGCCGATCACCCAGGCCATCATCGGCGACATCTTCCCGCCGGCTCAGCGAGCCCGGTGGGCCGGCGTGCTCATGAGCATCTTTGGCTTCGCGACGATCGTAGGGCCGCTGCTTGGCGGCTATATCACCGACAACATCGGCTGGCGCTGGACCTTCTACGTCAACCTGCCGGTTGGGATCATCGCCGTGGCATTTGCGGCCATAGCCCTGCCGGGCCACGTCCAGCTCCGCAGGCATGTGATCGACTATCTTGGGGCTGGATTGCTGGTGGTTGCGGCCGTTCCGCTGCTATTGGCCTTCAGCTGGGCGGGGAGCACATACGCGTGGAGCTCACCGATGATCATCGGTTCGCTCGTGTTCTCGGTGGTGATGTGGGTTGTCTTCGTGTATCGGGAGACCCGGGCTACGGAGCCCGTGCTCAATCCGGCTTTGGCCCGGAACAAGATCTTCGCGGTGTCGTCAGTGGCAAGCGCGCTGCAGTCGGCGGCCATGTTCGGGGCGATCATGTTCCTCCCCCTGTACGTACAGGGGGTCCAGGGCAGGACAGCCACCAACTCGGGCATCGTGCTCATGCCGCTTATGATCGCTGCCATCGTGACCAGCATCGGGGCCGGCCAGATCCTTGCCAAGACCGGTCGCTACAAAGCGGTGGTCATCGCCGGTTTCGCTGCCGTGGTGGCCGGAGCGTACCTCTTGTCGCGCATGGGGGTGACAACCTCTCAGACCGTGGTAGTGCGCAACATGATCGTCATGGGCCTCGGGCTGGGCGTGGCCATGAGCACCTTCACCGTGATCGTCCAGAACCAGTACCCGCCGCACCGTCTCGGAGAGGTAAGCGCCGGGCTGCAGTTCTTTCGCTCCATCGGGGCCACCATTGGGCTGGCGGTGTTCGGGACTATTCTGAACAACAAGTTCGCCTCGTCGCTCAGCGCCTCACTAACCCCGCAGCTCAAGGCTCTGACTGGTGGACCCAACGGCCTTCAGCTCAACAATCCACAGGTGCTCTTGTCGGATCAGGTGAGAACCCAGCTATCGGCGACGTTCGACAAGCTGGGGCCGCAAGGGCAAAGTCTGTTCACGACTTTCATGGACGCGGTTCGGCACAGTCTTGCTGCTGCCATCAGCAATCTGTTTCTGCTGGCCACGTTCGTGAGCGTCGCAGCCTTCGTGGTGGTCTGGTTCCTCAAGGAAGAGCCGCTGCGCCGCACGCACTCGGCGGAAGGTCTCGACAGCCTCGAATGAGCCGCGGGCCTGGCCCCTCTGGGGCCAGGCCCAGCCATGTCTTCCGCAGAGCACGCCGGGACCGCGCCACGATCCGCGGGCCCTCTCGGCAAGGCCGGAGCTACACAGTCAAGCCCAACGCGGCAGCATTCTTCCCATACAGCAGGCTCTTCTCGTCGGCGGACAGCTCGAGGCTCTCCAAGAAGGCAAGGCAATCCTTCATGCTGTCGTACGGGTGGTCGGTACCCAACAGGATGCGGTCCATGCCCAAGGCCTCGCGGGTGCATTTGAAGGCCGCAGGCAGGTAGTTGCCGCTGGTAGACACCCACATGTTGTCGCGCAGGTAGTCGGCCGGCTTGCGCTTGAGCGGCGGCGTGGCTCCCGTGTCGGCGACCACGTGCGGCGTTGCGTAAGCCCAGTTGATGCGGTGCATGAGGAAAGGCAGAAACTCTCCGTAATGACCGATGACGACCTTCAATTTGGGGAACGCGTCGAAGGCTCCGCTCAGTATCAGGCGCAGCATGACCAGGGCCGTCTCCACTCCGAAGCCGAATGGCGGTCCCGATAGAGCCACACCGTAAGTGCGCAGCTCCTTGATCATGGGCACCGTGGGGTGCAGGTAGATGGATGCGCCGAGCTCCTCGGCTTTGGCCAGGATGGGCCAGTACCTCTTTTCGTCGAGATACGAGTCTCCGTAGTTGGAATGGGTCTTCCAGCCGATGAGCCCCAGCTCCTTGACGGAGCGTTCCAGCTCCCTCACCGCTGCGTCGACGTCCTTCACAGGCAGCGCCGCGTATCCGCGGTAGCGGTCGGGGTATTTGTCGATGGCGCCGGCCAGCTGATCGTTGGCGTCTATCGCGAGTCTCACGGAGAGAGCGGGCCCGAACTGTTCGACCCCCGGGGCCGTGAGCGAGACCACCGCGATGTCCACGCCCTCGGCGTCCATCATCCCTATCCGCCCCGCTCCCATCTCCAACAGCTTGTCGAGGAGGACGTCCCCAAAGGGCTCGCCCCCTTCGGGTTGGTAGAACAGGCGGCGGTTCTTCGTGGCGGGATCGTGCTGGAAGCGGGGGTAGCCCGAATTGGCGTAGAGCGCATCCACCCAGCCTTGGGTGACGAAGTGTGTCTCGAAGTCGATCCTCTTCACGTAGTGCCCTCCTTACATGATGTCTCGCTGAACGGCTACGATAGCCTAGACCCTCTGGCCGCGGCGCTCAAGCCCAAGGGGGCTGACCCACATCACGCAGAGAGCACGGGGACGCTTCCGGCAGGCTATCGCGGGAAGCCGCGAGACAGCGTATCCTGAACCGGGCAAAATGCGACGGGGAAGGGACCATGGACAAGGGAACCGGGAACAGAGCTCTGCAGATCGTGGCATACGTTTTCCTCGGGGCCGGCATCCTCGCGGGCATCGCCGTCACCTGGGTGCCGCTCTCGCGGCATAGCCAGCTGATCATAATCGCCGTCGCCTTGGTGGTTATAGTGATCGGGCTGATCGTGGAGTATGGCATCCGCCGGCCCCGGCTGCCCAAGACCCTCTAATACCCGTGCGCGCGGGGCGGGCCGCCGCCGCCGCATCTTCACGGCCTGGCAAGACGAACCTCCGCGTTTCTCGGCGCCTGTGCGCCGGCTAGGCGTGGATCTTCCCGAGCAACCAGGCTATGTTCTGGCCAAGTGTCCGCATGGTGCGCTCGGCCTCCGCGTCGTCCTTGACCTCTTGGCCGTGCCAGCCGTACCCCATGTTCCAGTAAGAGGAGCCGGGGACGATCATCTGGGCATGGAGGAATAGGTGGTTGACCGCGTTGAAGGCGTCGATAGCGCCGCCGCGGCGCGCGACGATGGCCGCCGCACCCACCTTGCGCTTGAGCATTCCGCCGTTCGCGATATTCACGTAGCCGAGCCGTTCGATGACGGCTTTGACATTGGCGGGAACGTTAGCGAAGTATGTGGGAGCCGCGATCACTAGTCCATCGGCGGCGACGACCCTATCGATCAGGTCGTTCATGGCGTCGGTGGTGACGCCACACCTGCGGTCCTTGTTCTTGAAGCAGCGGCCGCAGTCGATGCAGCCGGCGATCGGCTTTCCGGCCAGGTCGAATACCTCGGTCTCCACGCCCTCCGCGACAAGCTCCTCCATGACCCATCCCAGCATCACAGCGGTGTTGCCGTTGTGTTTGACGCTCCCGTTCACGCCCAATACTTTCATCTGGAGTCTCCCATCAGCCATCGGTGAGGCGAGTGGCGCGGTCACGGCCCAGCGGGGACTGTGGTGCCGGCCCGCCGGCGCGGACGGCGCCGGTTCGTTGCCCAGGATATCAGGACGCCGCTCGACCCTCGGCCTGTGCGGTGGCAGGTGGCCCGGACCTTTTCTGGAATATCTTCATCCTACAAACGAAGGAAGTGGCGAAATGGGGTATTCTGCATAGGGATTATGCTGCAAATATCGCCTTACTTCCCTTGGCTTCGCCTCGCCGCGCAGATCAGTTGAGCGATCGGGAGCCAAACAGGGAATCTGTGCGCCGGCCAAGCAGAAGGGGACGGCGGTGGCTCACTTGGGTCACGTATGCGGTCGCCGCCGCCGCATTTGGATACGTGCTCT
>JADGPI010000294.1 GCA_017882525.1 Thermoleophilia bacterium | reverse complement strand
TCGATGGCCTCCAGAAGCTGGGCCTGCGCCCTGGGCTCGAACTCCTCGATGATATCGGCCACGGTGTCGTCATCCAGGGAATCGAAGACCATGGAACGTTCGGATTGGCTCATCTCGCTCAGGATCTGCGCCAGGTCGGCGGTATGGAGCTTGGCCAACCGCTCCATCTGGACGTTCAACTGGAGGTTGGTGGACGTGTAATCGAGGGGGACTACCGACTCCCAAGGGACGATGGTGTCGCGCAGCCTCCAGAACGGCAAAAGCCTGGCGAAACGCAGGAAGCCCAGGCGCCTGAGGATGGCGGCCCCGCCGATGGCGACTCCGGTGACCCGGGCAGTCCGGCCGATAGTCCCCATCGCCACGTCGTTCACGCGTACGACCTTGCGCCCTTCTACGTCCACCATCTGCTTGTCGAGGACGTTCTTCCAGAGAAGCAGCTCGCGTTCGTGGAGCGGTGGATCGTCGAGGGGAAGCGACCCTTTGAGGATGAGGTTAAAACCCTCCATGCCGAGCACGTCGGTCCAATGGACGAACAAGAGCTGACGCTTTGCCCCCCCGTGCCGCCGGACACGCACCCGTATCTTGGTGACGATAGGGAACGTGGGGCCCATATACGCGGCCACATCGTGGAGCACCCCCACCTTCCGGTCGGCCGAGTCGAACACGGAGTGACCGAGGATGTCGCTGAGGAAGAACATATGGGGGATGGGGGCTGCTGGCGCCACGGGCCTACCTCGATGTCCCCGAGCGGTCTGTCAGGTACGAGAGCGAGTGTATCGCACGGCCCCGCGTCGGCGATACGGCGCCGCCGGCGCGCGAAGCGGGATCAGACCATGGTGACGTTTCCGAAGACCGACACGCCGCCCACCCGTAGAGCCGGTGCTGCCGCATCCGGGGTTGCTGCCTTCCGTTTCATCCTCCCGAACTGGCCGAAGACTCCCACGCCGCTGACGTTCACCGGCATGGTCGTGGGGAGGACAACATCGATCGACCCGAAGACCGTGACTATCCGCAGCTCGGCACCCTCGGCGGGCAGCTGGGCGTTCGTCAGGTCGATGCTGCCGCTGCCGAAGACAGAAACGAGCTTACCCCTCGACACGAGGCCTTCCACATGGGCGCGAACTGGGCTGAATACCGCGATGCGCCTGAATTCCGACACCCTTTCCTCCTTCTATCGCAGCCAGCAGATGTGAGCGGCTTCCAGCGGTCCCAAGGCGGCCGGGTGGCCGCCCACCACCCGGGGCGTGTAGTCATCCAGCGGCCTGGTGGCGCGGAGCAACGTCGTGTAAGTATAAGAGTCGGACGTGGCCGCGTCTTCGCCGGGCGACACCGGGACCAAGGCCAGCTGATGCACTTCCGGGCTGCCAGGCCGGCCGCCCGCCGCGGCTCGGCCGTCCGCGGACGCCGTGGCGTCTTGCCCAAGCGGCTCCGCATACAGCTCCACCCTCACTGCGCTGGGAGGCAAAGACCCCAGGCTCACCTGGGCCCGGAAGAGGTAGTTGCCGCCCTCAGGGGCGGTCTCGGCCGTGGCACGATAATCGACGAAACCGACGTTGTGCCACTGACGGTCGAGTGCTTCCTTCCATGACGCGATCTCGCGGGCGGTGGAGGCTCCGGCGACGGCCCGCTGCCGGTAGGAGGCAGAGGCCGGCAAGTAATACCCGTCCAGGTAATCGTTCACCATGCGGCTGGTGGAGAACATGGGCGCGAGCCGGGCCATGCTCTCCCGCACCCGGGCTATCCAGCGCCGGGGGATGCCCTCGCGGTCCCGGTCGTAGAACTCCGGGATGACATCATTCTCCAGAAGATCGTAAAGCTGCACTGCCTCCGCTGCGTCCCAGGCGGGGTCGGAATCGTGCTCAAGTCCGTCTCCGATCGCCCAGCCGACCTCGGGCGCGTACGCCTCGGCCCACCAGCCGTCCAACTCGGACAGGTTGAGTCCTCCGTTCGCTAAGACTTTCATCCCGCTCGTGCCGCTCGCTTCCCACGGGCGCCGTGGCGTGTTCAGCCAGAGATCCACCCCGTGCACCAGGTGCTCGGCGATGGCCATGTCATAGTCCACCAGAAATACGACGTGAGGCCTCACGTTGCACTTGCGGATGAACTCGGTCCACTGGCGAATCATCGCCTTGCCCTCGGTGTCCGCCGGGTGCGCCTTGCCCGCGATGACCAGTTGGACCTTCTGTCCGTCGGAGCAGAGGATGCGCTCCGCGCGCTCCATGTCGTGAAGGATGAGGTTGCAGCGCTTGTAGCTGGTGAAGCGGCGGGCGAACCCCAGCGTCAGGATCTCCGGGTCGCAGAGACACGAGATATCGGAGCCCAAGGTTTCCAGGCTTCCGGCCACTGGGCCCTGTCGGGAGACGTGCTCCCGTGCCATGAGCACCAGCTTGCGCCGGCTCACGTTCCGGAACCGCCACAGCTCGTGGTCGTCGATCAAGCGGATCTTGTCTCCCAGGCCTTCGATGCCGTCGAGCCACCGGTCTCTCCCGCAGGCTTTGGTCCAAAGGTCGTCGGCTTCAGGTGAGTCCCAAGACGGCACATGCACGCCGTTGGTGACGTGGCTCACAGGCACCTCCCGCAGCGGCCATCGCGGGAACAAAGGCAGGAACAGGCGGCGGCTCACCTCGCCGTGCAGCCGGCTCACGCCGTTCACGGCTCCACTGCCTCGGATGGCGAGATACGCCATGTTGAATGGTTCCTCGGGGTCACCGGCGAGCGAGGGGGAGCCCGAAGCTAGATCCACCGGCTTTCGCCCGAGAGACAACAGATTCTGCATCCCGATCCCGAGCTTCTCTGCGTAACTGCTCAGGTACGTGGCCATCAGCGACGGGGGGAAACGGTCGAAGCCGGCTTCGACCGGCGTGTGGGTGGTAAAAAGGTTCCCGGCTCTTGTGGCGGTGAGCGCCACCTCGAAAG
>JADGPI010000293.1 GCA_017882525.1 Thermoleophilia bacterium | reverse complement strand
GAGGTCGTACTGCTCGGGGATGCCCAGGCGGTGGCTGTTACCCCACATGTGCATGCCGCCCCAGTGCCAGCCTTCCCAGCTGTCTGGGTTGTGTGCCGCGTGCGCCATCCCCACAAGGTTCAAGAAGCGCAGATAGGCGCTGTGGCGGTAACCGACGTTTCCCCACAGGTGGTGCGAGCCGCATGTGGTGAGGATGGATGCAGGGCCTACCTCTCGCCTACACCGCGTGATCTCATCGGTGACGATATCGAGCGCTTTGTCCCAGCTGATCGGCTCGTAGCCGGAGACGCCCCGGTTCTGCATGTTGCGATTGCCCTTGGGATCGAAATCCACCCGCTTGAGCGGAGTGAGGATCCTTTTGGGCGAATAGACCATGGACTTCTGGGCCACGGCGTGCGGCGAGAGCGTCGTGCGCCGCGGTGGCGTGAACGAACGGCCCCGGGCCTCGATGACCCAGTCGCCTTTGTCGCTCTCGTCTAGATCGATGGGCGTGAGGCGGACGATCTTGCCGTCCTCCACGTCCACGAAGACCGGGCCGCCTGTCGTACAGTTGGTCAGTCTTTCAGCTTTCCCCATGTCATTGACCTCCGCTCGTGCTTCTGCAGACCAAAGGTTACCCACTGCGATTGTTTTGAATGCTAGCGCCAGAATGTACCATGCGCCAGTGGAGCAACTTCAGCGAAGGCTGATTCTCTCGATCGGCACCGAGAAAAAGGCCCGCGGCAGCCCTCAGTTTCGAGTGCTGCCGCGGGAGCTGAACCCTATTCAGATCCACCCAAGAGTCGAGGTCACTAGACGATGGGCTGCAGCGCCCCCTCCACCTTGATCTCCGGAGCCATGACGTTGTCGACGACGATGAGCTCATACGGGTGGGCTGTACCTTTGATCCACTGGCCGCCCACCAAGGGGGTGCGATATACGTTCTTGACCGGATGCTTCGTCCCGAGTTGAACGGGAGCAGTGAAGTCCACCGGCCCGGCTAAGGTCTCCATCTTGGTCGAGGCGATCTGAGCGATGATGTCGTCTTTGCTGTCCACGTTCTTCGTGCGCTTGAGGGCGTCCACCACGACCTCGAAAACACCGTAGTGCAGAAGCGGCTGCGTCCATTGCTGCCCGGAGCGCTTGGTGAAGTCGTCGGCGATCTGCTGACAGGTCTCCCCCGTGAGCGAAGACTTGAACGGGTGCCTAGGCGTCCACCACACCTCCGTGGACACCAGATTGCCCAATGTGCCCAGAGCTTCGACGGCCGCCGGGAAAAGCAGCGCCTTCCCGACGGTCACTATCTTGGGTTTTAGTCCCTGCTGGGCGGCTTGCTTCCAGAAGTTGGCGAAGTCGGGTGGAATGGGGACGCCCGTCAGGATCTCCACACCGCCGTTCTTGAACTGGGCGATCTGCGAGGTGAAGTCCTCGGTGCCATTCTGATACCGCCCGGGATCGATCACCTTGAATCCGTCCTTGGGAAGCACCCCCGGGAAGCCGTCCGTGGCGTTGGACCAAGAGTTACCGTCGGCATCGTTGGGCCACATCCCCCCCACCACTTTGTTGGTGGAGAGCTTGCTCCACATGTCCGCGAAGGTCCCGGTTATGTCCTCAAGACCCCAGAACATGTGGTAGGTCCACTTGAAGCCGACGTCGGTCTTGCCACCGCGCCCATAGAAGTAGTCCTGCCACGGCGCATCGTTAGTGAAGCAGGGTGTCCCGGTCGCTTCCGCCTGGTCGGCCACCGGGTTCACGGTGTCCGGGGTGGAGGCGGCCATGATGACGTCCACTTTGCTGTTGTTGATGAGATCCCCGGCCACCTGGGCCGCGCGGTTGGTGTCCGACTGGCTGTCCTGGACAATGATGCTGATAGGGTGGTTTTGGCCGTCGCCGCAGACGAGCCCCGGCTTGGCAAACTCGACCCAACGCGAGGCGCAGTATTGGTCGGGCACCCCGAACAGAGCGATCGGGCCCGTGAGTGGTGTGACGAATCCAACCTTGATCTCACGACCGGCAGTCGCCCCGGTAGTCACGGTCGTGCTACTTGCAGGAGCGGCCGTCGTAGACGTCACAGCCGCAGTAGTGGTGGTGGTTCCCGAAGTCCCGCCGCAAGCCGCCACGAGGCCACCCAGGCCGGCGCCCATCCCCATCGCGACTCCGGCAAGACCGGCGACGCGAAGGAAGTCTCGACGACTTACTGCCTTGTGCTCTAGGAGTCTATCGTCTCCCTCCCCAAAGGGAGCCGTTTCGTCTCTAGCAGGCATTATTTCCCCCCAACAGATCGTGAAGCTCAGCATGATCCCGCGGTGAAGAAGATGACCCAGCCAGTATCTAACCCAATATCCCCCCACTCCGAGCCCCGGCCTGGCTCCCCCAGATCCTGCCGGACGTGAGTCTAACGCTATCTTTTCGTAGCACGGATGGAGGCTATCCGCAACCCCTTCGGCGCCGACAGATATCCACGGGGATCAGCCGGCATCCCCGTTCGAATGCTCGGGTAATCGCGTGAGGGCGGGTGAACTAGGCCCAGCCTCCGCGACGTCCGGTTGCTAGCGGGCGTTGCGCTGCAGGCGTGGAAGACTGACTCCGGAATCGAGGATGGCCCAGGCGCGACGTTCGGCGTGGTCGAGAGCGCCGACAACCCGAGCGCGAAGTTCATCGTCGATCGCAGCGTGGCGCTCGATGTGGATGGGCGCCCCGCAGACGACAGCGATCCGAGCGTTCGGCAGCGGGACCAGCAGCCGATCCCAACGGGGTAAGCGGACCGCAGGCCGGACGGCGTACCCCATCGGCACCAGAGGCTTTCCGGAGAGCCGCGCCAGCCACAACGCGCCGGGCCGCAGGATCCGCGCAGGCCCGTGTGGGCCATCGAGCGCGATACCTATGGTCAAACCCTCTCCAAGCGCACGGGTCATCTCCCTGAGCCCCGCGACCGGGTTACCGCACCCGTCGGGCGGCAAGGGAACCGGCTCAACGCCCGTGCCGAGAAGCCATCCCCGCATGGCCGCGCCGGCAATGCCGGGCGGAACGAACGCGCGGTGCGCCTGGGGCCTCCACTCGGCGTGGACGGCCAGACCCACCATGTTCATGCTGTGCCAGGTCACGACGATGTGAGCCGCGGGCGGCGGCTCTCCCTCGAAGGCGACGTGCGCCGACCGAATCGCCCAGCGGCTGTAGCGGGCGATCTGGAATCCGACGGCTTCGAACGCTTGGTTCAGCACAGGCGGGGAGTTCAACCGCGCCGGCTGAGCGCGGGCGGCTCGGCGCCGAGCATCTTGCGAGATGACCTGTGGGCCGGGACGGGCACAGACGCCACGCGGGGCACTGCCCAGTCAACCGTCTTCTTCAATCGAGGTGCCTGTGAGCTCTTCATGCCTCCCTAGCTTCCCGCCGAGGTTCGTTCCTGGGTGAAGACTACCCGTTGTTTGGTCATGCTACGTTGAAAACGTCCCGATGACCATGCGATTGTCGTACACGAGGGTGCGCGTAAGTCGTGGGGGGCCATAGACGCCCCCCGTGCGCGCAGGTCTTGCGGCCGAAGCGAAACGCCTGAGGGAGCAGCCAGATAACGGGGAGTTTCGAGAACGTCTACGCAGTTGCTTTCAGGCTAGGCGGTCTTGACCAGGATGATATCTCCAAGATAAAGGTCGACATTGGTCCTGACAGCGAACTCCTGGCCCTGATAGCCTGCAGCTGAGACTCTGACCTCATAATGCTGGTCCGCGGGCAGCCCCTCGAACTCAAAGTCGCCAAAGCTATCGGTCAATACAGTCGTCGTGGCCCCTCCACCCTCCAGGGTTACACCGACGTCCACTGCGCATTCATCGGTGTCCCCCAATACCACGGAGCCGGCCACGAACCTTTTCGGCAGCCCGATATACCGCACCTTTTCCCCTAGTCCGTACCCGGGACACAACGCCTCGGTCTCGTGCGAAGCCAAGACCTTGGAGATCTCGCTCTCAGGATCATCCGTATCTCCGAAGACCAGGGCGCCGGTCGGACAGGCTTCGACGCACCTGGGCTCTTTCCATCCTTGGTCCAAGAGGTGCGCACACAGCGTGCATTTCTGAGGGACCTGGCTGGCCTCGTTCCAGTAGATCACCCGGTAAGGACAGGCGGAGACCAGTTCCCTTTGCCCGACGGCCTTCGCCGGGTCGATCAAGACGACGCCATCGTCTCTCTGATAGACGGCACCATCCTGGGACGCCTCGACACAGGTCGGGTCCTCACAATGCATGCAGGGGACAGCCGTGTAAGCTACTTTGATCTTTGGGTATCTTCCTCGTTCCTTCTCCAGGATCTTCATCCAGAACTGACCCGTCATCGGTTGGGAGATGGAGTAAGGAAGATGATCATTTCCACAATACTCGTCTTTGCAAGCTATGAAGCAGTTATAACACCCATTGCATCTGGTGACGTCCACAACCATTCCATATCGAGACATATAGACCAGACCTCAATCTACTATTACAACATTTCCCATCTATCTATTTCGATGAGACACGAGTTTGGTGCCATACCGGGGACGTTCTTTGACATCATCCGCGAAGGAGTCAGCAGGTTTATGCACCCGCCCCTATCCGTGCTGCCGGCCTTCCCAGGTTCCAGGGGATCATATTTGGACGATCCCTCATATGAATGAACCACGCCGGGCCTTATTCTCTCGGTGACCTGGGCTATGCCAAGGACAGAGGCGCGATCGTTGTGAAGCTTGACGATATCCCCGTGTTTGATACCCCTTGCCGCGGCATCGACAGGGTGGAGCCGAACGACTTGCCAGGCGTATCCACCCTTCACCACCCTATGACCGGAAATCTCGGACAGCCACGGCACGTGATTGTCATGCTGCGTGTGGAAGGAGAACCTGGGATGAGGCGAGATGAGCTGAAGCGGGTACTTCTCCGCCAGTTCGGAGGTGTGTCCTTCCCAGCTCGGGATGTAATGTGGCAGTGGGGCCCGCTCGTCATCGTCGGGCATATTCTCCAGCAGGCTCTGGGAGACGAATTCTATCTTGCCGCTATACGTCCCCAGTTCACGGCTCTTCTCCGTGTCCCTCTTGGGATTGCTCGTGTCGGGAGTGTCGCACGGCCTTCCTTCATAGAACCAGCGCAAAGCGGGCGTCGATCGGTAGTCCTCGACTTGCGGGACCACGTAATAGCCCTTCTTCTTGAACTCTTCGTAAGAGATGTACTTAGGCAAGTCGGAGGCGTGGAACATCTTCTGGATCCACTCCTCGAAGGTGTTGCCTTCGGTGAATTCCTCTGTCACCCCGAGTCTCTCGGCCAATTCGCAGAAGATGTCGTAGTCGGGTCTAGACTCGCCGACCGGCTCGACGCACTTCTGCTGGTAAACGATGACCCGGTGATTACAGCTGCCGGAAGCGTGTAGAGAGTAACCGCCGGAACTCGCCCACTCACTGATGTCATCGCGTTCGAGATTGGTGCACGCCGGCAGGATGACGTCGGCCCACCTGGTCTCGGGGCACCACCAGCAGTCTTGGTTGACGACGAACTCCAGCTTGGGACTCTGGTACATCCTCACCCATCTGTTCGTGTCGGTCATGGTGGCGAGGAAGGCGCCGCCGTACCGATAGAACATCTTCACTTCCGAGTGACCGGGAAGCGGAT
>JADGPI010000292.1 GCA_017882525.1 Thermoleophilia bacterium | reverse complement strand
GCCGCAGGCCGACAAGCTCTACGCCGAGACATACGACAAGAACATGATCGAGAAGGACGAGTATCCGCAGACCGCCGCCATCGAGCAGCGCTGTGTCCGCATCCTCGCTGACCTGTGGAACTCGCCTGATCCACATGTCACGCACGGCACGTCGACCATCGGCTCATCGGAAGCTTGCATGCTCGGCGGGCTGGCCATGAAGCGCCTGTGGCAGCAGAAGCGCCGCGCCGAGGGCAAGCCCACCGACAAGCCCAACATCGTGTTCTCCTCGGCCGTTCAGGTGGTCTGGGAGAAGTTCGCGAACTACTGGGATGTGGAGCCGCGCTACGTCCCGCTCACGTCCGAGGCCCCCTGCCTGACCGGTGAGGGCGTCCTGAAGGTCGTCGACGAGAACACGATCGCGGTCGTGCCGATTCTCGGGGTTACGTATACGGGCAGCTTCGAGCCGGTCAAAGAGATCGCCGCTGCGCTCGACAAGTATCAGGCCGAGACCGGTATCGACATCCCAATCCACGTCGACGCCGCGTCGGGCGGTTTCATCGCGCCCTTCGTGGACCCCGACCTCGAGTGGGACTTCCGAGTCGAGCGCGTGCATTCCATCAACACATCCGGTCACAAGTTCGGTCTGGTCTACCCGGGCCTTGGTTGGGTCGTGTGGGCGAAGAGGGAGTACCTGCCCGATGATCTGATCTTCCACGTGAGCTATCTGGGTGGGGACATGCCCACATTCGCCCTCAACTTCTCGCGTCCCGGATCCCAGGTGCTTCTGCAGTATTACAACTTCCTGCGCCTTGGTCGGGACGGCTACACGCGCGTCCAGAAGACGTCGCTCCACATCGGACGCCACATGGCCAAGGAGATCAGCGGCATGGCGCCGTTCGACATCTACACCGACGGTAGCGACATGCCGCTGATCACGTGGACGCTCAAGAAGGGTTACACGGACAAGTGGGACCTCTATGACCTCGCCGACCGGCTGCGCGAGCGCGGCTGGTTGCTGCCGGCCTATCCGATGCCGGCGGACATGCAGGACGTCTCAGTCATGCGAGCCGTGTTCCGCAACGGCGTCTCGACGGACCTGGTGAGCCTCCTCCTCGATGACATCCGAGGCTCGGTGGAGTATCTCGACGCGCTCGCCAGCCCGCTCCCGAAGGAAGGCAAGAAGAGCTCATACACCCACTAGCGCCGGATAGCGATTCAACGTTCGGGTGTTTTCGGAGGTCCACAGACTCATACAAGAAGTGTCCTCGTACGATAGAAGGAATCCATGGGAACCATAATCGCAATCGGCGGAAATGAAATCGGAGAGCTGCAAGATGATGGTTCTCTTAAGCCCGTCCTTACGGACGCTGTGCACCGAGAGATAATTGCCCAAACTGGTAAGAAGCATCCGAAAGTCCTATATATTCCCACTGCGAAAGATGACTCAGAAGGATACATAGTTGCTTTTCAGCAATACTACGAGAGTCTTGGCTGTGATCAGATCGACGTTTTGCGACTCATTAAGGAAAGGCCGCTAAAGAAAGACATTGAATCAAGGATGCTTGCCGCTGACGCAGTATATGTCAACGGTGGTGATACCTTCAGAATGATGGAGATTTGGAAGAGAGATGGGATAGACCCAATACTCAAAGAGGCCTTTCTTAAGGGCATCGTTATGGCAGGTCATAGTGCCGGTGCAATTTGCTGGTTTGCCGATGGTGACTCCGATTCGTTTGAAAAGAAGCACGATTTCAGAGTGACAGCATTAGGCACCATCAATGCGGTTCTTTGCCCCCACTACGACACAGATCCGTTCCGCCGAACGGGTCTAGAGAAGATTATGAAAAGAACACCTGAGCTTGTCGCAATAGCCTTGGACGAATGTGCAGCAATTGAAATCATTGACGATAAGTATCGGATTCTAGCAGCTACTCCAACGGCCAAGGCAAGACGTACCTACTGGGAAGACGGCCAGTATATTGTTGAAGAGATCAAGCCAACTAGAGATTTCCAGGATCTCAAGACCTTGTTAGCAAAACCTGCCTAGTCTTTATCCGCTTATGGTGGGCGATGGTTGAGGAGCTTGGGACTGTCTAACGGAGGAGTGCTATGCAGCGGCCAGGTAGGCGCGAGAGGAATCGCGCGAGGTGGTGCAGTTCAAACTTGAACTCACGCGTCATGCAGGCCCGTACTCGCCTCCGCGAGAAGGCCGAGTGGCCCACGTCGTGCTAGCTGGTGAGCGCCTTCACGAACTCGTCCCTGTCGAATCCCGAGCCCACCACCGAATGGAGCCTCTTCGGTACCTTGGGATCCGGACTCTTGATACGCAGGAGTGTGTTAACAAGGTCCTTCTTCAGGACCACGTTCTCCCGTGCAACACTGAATACTCCATCTCGACGGATCTTGAGCCCGAGCCAGTCCAGCCTCGCGACGATCAAGCGCCTGTCGGTCGCCCCCACCCACCAGTTCCTCATGATGAAGAAGGTCGGCGAGGGGAAGTCGACCAGCCCGCCCGACTGGAACGAGCCCACCGCTCGCAGCTGCTCGCCCGGCTCCAAGAGCGGCGTGAGTGATTCGCGTATCTGATCCGTTAGCTGGCCACCTGCCATGATGACGGCTCCTTCTCTCCGGCGGACATGGAACACAGGCTACGAGCCTCGGCGCCAACTCCTCATCCGACGGGCGGCAGAGTTGCGCCGAACGCGTTGCGCTTAACCTCCGCGCCGATCGCCCGTCAATCTGGCGCCAACCGGGACACGTCCGGTTGACGTGCTCGCTAGGCGCGGCGTCGGAGATTCGGGTCAGTTCATTTCGGCCACGGCGCAAAGACCTCGGCCGAAGTCACCACGCCATTGATGAGGTGGACGCTGACGGTGCACCCATTCACATCAAAGCCAAGTCGTTCGTCGGCGCTCCCTCCGTTCGCTACCTGGGGTTGGCCGAACGTTCGAATCAGCTGATCGCGGTCCCATCCGATCCACGTGCTCTTCTGAGCGTCCAATCGCAGGAACTCTTCACTAGGCACTGAAGCCTCCTCCGCTCTGCGCATGCCTCGGGCGATCGCCCAAGGTCGTGTCTCGTGGCGACCGCAGTGTCACAGACCTACGGGGCCGACACATCCTCCCCGACGCTTTGGAGCAGCGCGAGCAGCTCGTCGACGTTCTTGCCCTTGATGAGCCTGAACTTCCTGGGCAACCCGGGCTTCGGACCCGCGACGGTCAACTCGCCCCCGCTTCGCCCTATTCGATGCACCGTGACATCGCCTCTCGGGACAGCCACCGCTCCGCTCGGGTCCGGTTGGAAGGGGCGCTTGATCGGACCGAAGATGGCACGCTTTGGGGTCACGCCAAGGTACCAGTTCGCTTCAAGGAACATCGCCACGACAGGTCCACCAATCGGGAGCACAATCGACCACGACAACAAGAACCTCAGCACAGCTGGCGCTCGAAACTGCTTCACGACGCTGAACCAGACCAACTTCTCATCCGGTTCGAGGTTCTGCACAAGAGCCTTCTGTATCAATTCCCGAGGCTGGTTCCTCGCGGCGGGGCCTCTTTGAGCTGCTTCCGCGGGTCTTGCCGCTGCTGACTGTGCCGTTCCTTGCGCTTCGCCCGCGTCAAGCGACTGCGTTCCGCCGTTGACGACGTGGTCCGTCCATGCTGCGCCATCCCAATAGCGGCGCTCGTGCCGTCCGGTCGGGTCTGGATGCCAACCAGCCGGTACGCTGCCTTCGCGGTCGTTACCTTCCATCGCTAGCCCCTCTCTGCACGATTGCCCCCGCGGCGTCTCCGTGACTCGGATGCGTCGCGCCTTGGTCTGGCTAGCCGTGAAGTCCCGATATCCGCCGCAGAGGCACTTCGGCCCGACCCTATGCCGCGCCTCCACCGCCGCGGGGTCTTCGGGCGCCGCAGGACGACTACTTCTAGTTCGGCGTTCCCACCACGGTCCAATCGCCAGAACTCGTCTGCTGGACGGTGACCTTCTCTCCGCCCTTCAGACCCTTCGCCGTCGCCACCGGACACTTCGCCTGGACGCTCTTGCCGCTATCGAGCTTCACGGTGATCGTGCCCGTGTAGGTGGGATTGATCGGCTTGCCGCTGGTCAGATCATTCAGCGAAAAGGTCACTCCCACGCTCTGTACCGTGCCGGTCTGGGTAGCGGCCGAACAGCCCGCCACGACGAGGACCGCAAGGGCCAGCAACCCGACGAACAGACCCGCCGCCACTCTCTGCCATTTCATCTGGGACATCCCCCTCCAGGGACAGTGCCTGCCAACATGCTACGCCACCGCGCCGGACTCGCCACTACGGTCTTGTCCGGACGCAGGCTCGGAAGACTCCACCGTGGTGGGCCATCGTATACGAACTTGTAACCGAGGCGGGGCAGTCAAACGCGGAGCACCCCAGCGCACAGCGAATCCAATGCGGTTGAGTAGCAACTGAGGCAGATCGGCGTCGGACGTCTTGGGAAGCCCCGGCGGCGTACCCACGAGAAAGAACTGAATCGCGCCGGGTATTGTGGAGGCTCCGAAGCTACAGGAGGAGCACCAGATGCCCCAACCGAACAAGTCCCGGAATCACCGTGGTGCTTAGGCCGCAAACGTGGTTGCCGGTCACGCGCGCATCGTCCGACCGCCTACTTGGCCATCCCCGCGAACTCATACTTGCCCGGCGACTTCTGGCTCAAGAGCATC
>JADGPI010000291.1 GCA_017882525.1 Thermoleophilia bacterium | reverse complement strand
CTATAGAATATAGAATCTAGATTCTAATGTCAAGAGGCTTCTGCGAAATGGTTGCCTGCCTATCGCGAGTGCTAGAATTTCGAGGTGGCCGAACCAGCACACGCACTCAAGACTCCCTGCCAGCAGCGCAGTCGCGACTCTCTGGAACGGATCCTGAAAACAGCTGAGACGCTGATCCGTACCAAAGGATTCGAGGCGCTCACCGTTGCCGAGGTGGTCCGACGTTCCCATACGTCGGTCGGAACCTTCTACGCGCGATTCCAGGACAAGACCTCTCTCCTCCACGCTGTGCAGGAAAGAGTCCATGGCCGGCAAGAAACGGACATGCGCAACAAGTTGGCCAGGGTCGATTGGAGCGCTTTGTCACTCGAGGGGACCGTGCGGGAATTGGTGAGCGTGAAGCGCGCAGTGGGCAAGGGAGATGACAAGCTCCTCGAGGCCTTTGTCGTGCAAGGTGCCACGGACTCCGTCCTGCGGCAACGCGGCTATCACTACAAGGCGATCGTTGAGAGTCTCGAGGTGGAGATCCTCATGCGCCACGCGGCTCAGATCGGTCACCAGGACCCGGAGTCGGCCGCCCGGGTGGCGTCGCGTTTGTGGCAGGCGGCTCAAGAAGAGAACGTCCAGCGGTCGCAGTCGGGGGTTTCCTTCGTAGGTTCAGTCCCGCAGGACCTGCTCATCGAGAAGCTGGCCGATGTCGTGATCGCGTACTTGCGGTGCCCCGCCGCGGAACACGCGGGTAGCGCGACCGGATAGTATTCCGCGGGAGTCGTGCGTCGAGCGCCGACCTGTCACGACAGGGTAGCTGCTGCTAAACTTGCACAGATGGAACTCTGGCACAGTCATTTGCTGCGCGAGAAGGTCGATCAGAGTAGCTTACTGGTCCAGGGTAACCGTGCGTGCGCACTGGGTGCGCTCGATGCCGGGGTCCGCTTCTTCGCCGGATATCCCATCACCCCCAGCTCCGAGATCATGGAAGCCATGGCCTTCGAGTTGCCCCGGGTGGGAGGCACCTTCATCCAGATGGAAGACGAGATCGCCTCCATCTGCGCCTGCATCGGTGCGTCGCTCACCGGGCAGCTCGCTATGACGGCCACTTCAGGGCCCGGTTTCTCGCTCATGCAGGAGGCTATCGGCTACGCCATCATGGTGGAGGCCCCGCTTTTGGTGGTAGACGTCATGCGGGCCGGCCCTTCCACCGGACGGCCCACCGCTCCCTCTCAAGGCGACGTGATGCAGGCCCGTTGGGGCACCCACGGCGACCATCCCGCCATCGTCCTGGCCGCCTCCAATGTCGCCGACATGTATCGGCTCACCATGGCTGCTGTGCGCTTCGCCCAGCGCTTCCGCACGCCGGTCACTCTGTTGGCCGACGAGGTGGTGGGCCACATGCGGGAGAGCTTCTCTCCCGAATTGATCGGCCGCTACCGTCTTACCAGTGGCGATTTCGATTTCACTCCCGGCTACGTCCATCCAGAGCTGGTCCGAGAGGTGCATCCACCACACGTGCTGGGCTCGGAGACCAACCCGCACGTGACCGGACTCATCCACGACGAGACGGGCTTTCCCACTAACGACCCGGATAAGAGCTCGACATTCATCCGGGAGCTATACGACAAAGTAGGCAACCACCGGGACGAGCTCTGCCTGTACGACGTCAAGAACGAGGGCAAGGGCCGGGTGTGCATTGTGGCGTACGGGTCGTGCGCGCGGAGCGCTCGCGCTGCCTCGAAGATGGCCGAGTGGGAAGGCCTGCCGGTGGAGGTGCTCCACCTCTACACCCTCTTCCCGCTACCAGTGGAGATCATCCAAACGGTGGCCCGGCGGGTGGAGTTCATGCTCATCCCCGAACTGAACCTGGGACAGTACGCACGCGAGGTCCGTAAGATGGCGGAGAACTGGACCACGGTCATCTCGATGGGCAAGATCGACGGCACTTTGATCTCGCCTCGGGAGATCCTGGATCGGGTGACCGAGTTGGTGGGCAAGTATGAGAGCGTGTGACTTGCGCGTCGGGAGGCCATGATGGCTATCGACGTCGACCGATACCTGCACACGGAGCGGCTGCCGCATATCTGGTGCCCAGGCTGCGGAGTGGGCACCGTGACGGGGGCATTCCTGCGGGCGGCGCTCAAGCTGGGGCTGGAAAGAGAACGGACTGTGGTGGTGAGCGGCATCGGCTGTTCCAGCCGTGCGACGGGCTACCTCGACGTGGGCACCGTCCACTCCATCCACGGGCGCGCGCTGGCCTTTGCCACCGGCATCAAGATGGCCCGTCCCGACTTCACGGTGGTGGTGCTCACCGGCGACGGCGACGGCGCCGCGATCGGCGGCAATCATCTCATCCACGCCTGCCGCCGCAACATCGACATCACGTGCATCCTGTTCAACAACCAGGTGTACGGCATGACCGGTGGGCAGCTTTCGCCCACCATGGAGCTGGGCGATCGGGCCACCACTGCTCCGTATGGTTCGATCGATCCTCCCTTCGACCTCTGCAGGCTGGCGGAGGCGTCCGGGGCGAGTTTCGTGGCGCGAGGGACAGCTATCGCGACCCGGCAGATGGAGAAGCTCATCGTCGAGGGGATCAAACACCCTGGGTTCGCGTTCGTTGAAGCCGTGGTGCCCTGCCCCACCGAATACGGCAAGCGCAACGCCCCCGCCTCCGTGATCGCGATGCTGGAGGACGAGAAAGCCCGCACAGTGCCGGTCGCGAAAGCCGCGAAGCTCAGCTCTGAGGAGCTCGCGGACAAGATCGTCACGGGCGTGCTCTTCCGGGATCCGGGCATGCCGGAGTTCCGGCGGTCATATTCTGCCATGGTGGCTCAGGCGCAAGAAGCTGCCAGCAAAGAGCCCGGACGATGAGCGCGGCACGGGCGCGCCCGGCGCGACCAGCGGGAGCCGCGGCTGTGAGCGATGCCGCGGAGGAGCCGGTTCGCACAGGTCTTCTCGCTACTCGGGAGTTCACCGAGGTCCGTTTCGGAGGCAGCGGCGGACAAGGCGTGATCCTCGTGGGGGTCATCCTCGCCATGGCTGCCACAAGGGACCACCGCTTTGTGGTGCAGACCCAATCCTACGGCCCTGAGGCCCGCGGGGGCTACAGCCGGAGCGACGTCATCGTCTCCGATCGGCCTATCGACTACCCCGAACTGCTGGGCATCGACCTGCTCGTTGCGTTGTCTCAAGAGGCGGCCACCGGGTACTTGAGGATGCTCCGTCCGGACGGGGTCCTCATCTACGACTCGGAAAATGTGGTCGAGCCGCCGGCGTTCCCGGGAATGCGTTTCGGCATACCCTTCACTCGCCTGGCCGTGGAGGAGACCGGTCGCCGGCAGACCACAAACATACTCACGTTGGGTGCGGTGATCGGCATCACAGGGGTGGTGTCGGTGGAGTCGCTGAAGAAGGCAGTCTCGGGAATGGTCCCTGCCGGCACCGAGGAGATCAACGGCAAGGCTCTTGCCCGGGGGTTGGGGCTCGATACGGCAGAGTACCAGCAGACGGGGCCGGTAAGGGGCGAGGCAGAGGCTGGAGACTCCCAGGAGCTAGGTGACAGGGAATGATCGTCGCAGGCATCGATGTGGGCTCGAAGAACGTGCACGCGGTGGTCATCAAGGACGGTGAGGTGGTGGCGCGCGCAAGCGTGCTGTCTGGGTTCGATCACGAGGAGTCGGCCACGCGGGGTCTCGCGGAGGCCGCCGCCGCCGCGGGGTTGGTGCGAGAGCAGATCGATCTGGTCGCTGCGACGGGAGCGGGCCGCAAGGCCCTTTCTTTTGCTCTCGAGCAACCTACCGAGGTGGCCGCGGACGCCCGCGGAGCTCACGCCCTCTTCCCAGGGGCGCGGACGGTGGTGGACGTGGGTGCCGACGAGGCTCGGGCCATCCGTATCGACGACAGCGGCAAGGTTCTGGACTTCGCTATCAACGAGAAGTGCGCCGCCGGTGCGGGGGCATTCGTGGAAGCCATGAGCCGGGCGCTGGAGATGAGCCTGGAAGATTTCAGCCGGGCCTCCCTCGATTCCAAACAGTCCATCCCGATGAACGCACAGTGCACCGTGTTCGCCGAGTCGGAAGTGGTGAGCCTCATCCACGCGAACACCCCGCCGGGGGACATCGCCCGTGCTGTTCACGACGCCATGGCCAGCCGGGTCTCGGCAATGGTGAGGCGGGTCGGGATCGAGGATCCAGTGGTGCTGGGCGGAGGAGCTTCTCTCAACATCGGTTTCGTCAAGTCCTTGGCCGCTGCTTTGGGCGGGGTGGATATCTACGTACTTCCGTATGCGGAGTATCTAGGCGCCGAGGGCGCCGCACTCATCGCGTGGGAGGCGGCGCAGACTGGCAAGTAGCCAGGAGGGTGCCGGTTGGCAGGCCACAAATCTTGCCAGGGTTTCTGCCTTTCCCTCTACGTCGCTAGTGAGCCTGCGCGTGTTCCATCGAACTTCGGACCTACCTTCCCTTTCCCGTTTGGCCCTGCCCCGGTATCATCCCCAGGGAAGTGCCGAGCGGGTGGTGCACGCCGACCGGTCCCCTAAAGGGGCCGCTACGCGCCGCAAACGAACGAGTAGGAGCCATGGAAGAGCAGCAGCATTTTTGGAAATGGAGCGAAAAAGTCTGGCATGCTCCTGACCTCGATTGGCGGACGGCCTCCGCGGTCACCGTTGGCATCGACGTCGGATCGGTCAGCTCTCAGGCCGTCCTGCTCGCCGATGGAAAGCTCCTGGCTTTCTGTTCCACCCGCACCGGCTCTTCGAGCCCTGACAGTGCGCTGCGGGCCTTCAAGGGCGCGAGCGAACCGCTTGGCCTTACCCTAGGCGACGTCAGTTACGCCGTGGGCACCGGCTACGGCCGGGTGAACGTGCCATTCGCGGACCGCACCATCACTGAGATCGCTTGTCACGCTCGCGGAGCCAACTTCATGGGCGGGCCTGGCGTTAGGACGATCCTGGATATGGGTGGGCAGGACTGCAAGGTCATCCGCTGCGACGAGCGAGGGAAAGTCCTGAATTTCATCATGAACGACAAGTGCGCCGCCGGCACCGGCCGAGGCATGGAGGTGATCGCCGACGTGTTGTCGGTGTCCATCGAAGACATCGGCAGGCGCTCTTTTGAGATCGACGAGGAGCCGCCGCCTGTGAGCAACGTGTGCACGGTGTTCGCCAAGTCGGAGGCTACCTCGCTGCTGCGGGCCGGTTGGAGCGTCGACCGGGTGCTCGCCGCCTACTGTGCCGCCATGGCTCAGCGGGTCGCGGGGCTCATCGAGCGGATGGAGGTGGAGCCGGAGTTCTTCATCACCGGCGGCATCGCCAAGAACATCGGCGTGACTCGGCGCATCGAGCGCCTCGTGGGCCATGAGGCGCTCAAGCTGCCCGCTGGATCGGTGCTCGACCCGCAGATCGCCGGAGCTCTCGGCGCGTCGCTTTTCGCGCATTCGCTCCACCGCAAGGCCGAGAAGGCGAAGGCCGCCAACGCGGCTTCTATCTGAGCGGCGCGGCCTGAGGCTGTTGGCAGGCCGGTTCGTTCTGGCATGCAGCCGCGCGCTCGGCTCTGCCTACACGGCTTTTTGTCCTTTGGCTTGACCCTAACGTAACGTCATGGTCTAGACTGCCTCCGGACATGGACGCTCCAACTCATACAATAGGAAGGGTGGCTGCCTTGGCCGGCGTCAGCGTGCGGACGCTGCACCACTACGACGCCCTGGGCTTGCTGGTCCCCTCCGAGCGTTCAGACTCCGGGTATCGCCTCTACAGTGAGAGCGACCTCGCCGTTCTGCAGCAGCTCATGTTCTTTAAGGAGCTCGGTCTCAGCCTCGACGCCATCGGCCGCATCATGCACGACCCCTCGTTCGACCGGCGCGAGGCCCTCTTGCTGCAGAAGCGGATGCTCGAGGCGCGGTTGCAGCAACTCGAAAAGATGATCGACGCGGTCAACCGGGCGATCCACAGCATCGAGAAAGGCACCAGTATGAACGAGACAGAGATGTTCGAGGTATTCGGCGAGTTCGATCCGCGCGATTACGAGCAGGAAGCACAAGAGCGGTGGGGTGGCACCGCGGCCTACGATGAGTCCGCACGGCGCACGGCAACTTACGACAAGCGAGACTGGCAAGTCATCCAGGCCGAGAGCGCGGACCTCAACGGACGGCTTGCCGAGCTTCTCGACGCCGGGGTGGCTCCTGACGACCCCCGCGCAATGGACCTGGCAGAGGAGCACCGGTTGGTCATCTGCCGTAGGTACTACCCCTGCTCGTACCAGATGCATGAGGGTCTGGGCGAGATGTTCGTCGTCGACCCACGTTTTGCCAGGAACTACGAAGAGTTGCGGCCGGGTCTGGCGCAGTATGTTTGTGACGCCATCAAGGCGAATGCCGCGAGATCACGACCCGCGCCCGGTTGACCCCGCCGCCGGCCCCGCCACAGCTGGCCCCGCTCCGGCGGCCCCGCTCCGGCCGGCCCTGACGCCGCTCCACTCTGAGCGAGCTTGAGACCATGGTACGATTTTGTCTGGCTTGAGGCGCACGAAGACGGGGTTTCACCATGATCGCGAACTATGGCTACGAGGACGGATCCGGCTTCTACTACATCACTATCGACAGCGATCGCTGCGCGACGTGCGAGTCGCATGACTGCGCGACAGCCTGTCCGCGGGACGTCTATGTAATAGAGATCGACGATTACGACGACGTGGTGGCGAGCGTGGCTTCGGACGCCCGCAAGCGCCTGCGCGAACTTTGCGCGGTCTGCAAAGCCCAAAACGGCGGCGGCATTGAGGGGCGTCTTCTGCCCTGCACTTCGGCGTGTCCCACCGGCGCCATCCGTCACAGCTGGTAGGAGTTGCGGCGAGCGGTGGCGGCCTCTCAGGGCGTTTCCCGGTCATGGTGAGTCTCACTCTCAACGGAGTCAAGGTCGATGTGCAGACCGGCATGAGCCTGCTCGAGGCCTGCGACCGATCGGGGGCGTACATCCCGAGGCTCTGCTCGTATCCGGGGCTTGCCCCCGCTTGTGAGGTCTCGCCGGAGAGCGAATGCGGTCTTTGTCTCGTGCGGGTAAGTCGTGAGGGGACGCCCATCGGAGATCCGCTGGGAACAGGGCGCGCGGTGCACGCTTGCACGACCCCCGTATCATCCGGACTCGACGTGCTAACCGACGATGCTGAGTTGCGAGCAGCCAGGCTCGAGCGCCTGGCCTCCATCCTGGCCGGGCATCCCCGGGTTTGCCTGGCCTGCCCGGACCGCGATGGTTGTTCTCGTGAAGAATGTACTTACGGAAACCCGACGGAGGCCAGATGCTGCGACGAGTTCGGCCGGTGCGAACTGGCCAGGCTGATCGTATATGTCGACCCGGCCAGCACCATTCCCGTTCGTGGGGCGGTCGAGGTGCGCGACGGGGTCGTTGAAGGACTCATCAGGCGCGAGCCCGGTCTTTGTGTCGGCTGCGGGAGGTGTTTCGTGGTGTGCGAGACGTCTCCCGAGGCGCGACGAGCGCTGGTGCTGGCGGCGCGCCCAGGGGCCCTGCAGGGGGCCCGGTCTGTGGCGCTGCCGCGTGAAGAAACGTTGCGTCAATCGGGTTGTACGTTCTGCGGCCGATGCGTGTTGGTCTGCCCGACCGGGGCTCTAGCGGCACCGGGGGAGAAGGGAGCCCGATGGTTGGCCGGCCGCCGGGAACGGAGCGACCTGCGCGCCGCGGTGCTGCCGCCCGTGACGTGGGAGGAAGTCACCGAGCCGGCACTGAGTAGGGTCCGCAAAGAGGCCGGTGTCCTGCAATTGTTGGACGCCGGGGGGCGCATCCTGCGGATCAGCGGGGTCGCGAACCTGCGTCAAGGACTGGCGCAAGCTCTCGGCGAGCCAAGCGGCGCGGCGGCGCGCTACTTCCTTGTGGAGGCCGATCCCATTTACACGCAGCGGGAAAGCGAACTTCTCGCCCTCTATGCCCAGGAGCACGGAAAGCTGCCTCCGGGCAACGACCTGGGCGACGAGCTTTTCACCGACCTCGATGAGGAGGATCTCTTCTAAGAGACCGTGAACTGGGATTCTTGCCTGCGCTCAAGTGCGTTCCAGCGTGGGCGCCCCTGTTTCACGGCGTTCCAAAGGGGAGAAGGTACGACCAAGACACAAGATACCGGGAGCGCGCGACATGGAGACTGGGGTTGTAGGTCTGGGCCGGATGGGCGCCAATATGGCGCGGCGGATGATGGCAGGGGGCCATCGCGTGGTCGTGAGCAATCGGTCGCCCGGACCGATAGCGCAGTTGGCGTCCGAAGGCGCGGTGCCGGCTCAATCGCGGGAGGAACTCAAGAACTCGCTGGCCGCCCCTCGGGCGGTCTGGGTCGTGCTGCCGGCAGGGGATGTCACCGAGCAGGCGATCGACGAGTTGGGCGGCCTGCTCGACTCCGGCGACCTCGTCATCGACGGCGGCAACTCGTATTACCGGGACTCTATCCGGCGGGCGGAGAAGCTGCGGGCTCGGGGCATCGGCTACGTGGACTCGGGCACCAGCGGCGGCGTCTGGGGGTTGGAGAATGGCTATAGTCTGATGGTAGGGGGAGACGAGCCGTCGATCGCAAGGATCCGGCCGCTCTTGGAGACGCTCGCTCCTGGGCCGGACCGGGGTTGGGGCCACGTGGGGCCGGTGGGCTCCGGCCACTTCGTGAAGATGGTCCACAACGGCATTGAGTACGGCATGATGCAGGCTTACGCCGAGGGCTTCAGTCTCATGCGCGCGAAGCAAGAGTTCGGGTTGGACCTCCACCAGGTGGCGGAGATCTGGCGGGAGGGCAGCGTGGTCCGGTCGTGGCTCCTGGACCTGACGGCGAACGCGTTGCAGCCGGACCCAACCTTGGCCGGCATAGAGCCGCGGGTGGTGGATTCGGGAGAGGGTCGGTGGACCGCCATCGAAGCCATTGAGCAAGGGGTGGCTGCTCCAGTCATCCTCTCTGCGCTCAACGTTCGCTTCACCAGCCAGGACGAGGTCGGCTTCGCCGATCGGTTGTTGGCGGCGTTGCGCGGGCAGTTCGGAGGCCACGCGGTTCCCACTTTTCCCGATAAGACCGGCTCGGCGACCTGACGGGCGCCGAGGACTGACCGGCGCTGCGGGCTGAGGAGACGTGTAGCTTGGGCGAGGCGAAGCCTCCGGTGGGAAGCTCCGGCGGGACGGCCATCGTGGTCGGGGTCCTTTCCGACACCCACGGCCACCTTTATCCGGAGGTCAGGCGGCTTCTCACCGGCGTCGATCACATCGTGCATGCCGGCGACATCGGCTCGGCAGCGGTGTTGG
>JADGPI010000290.1 GCA_017882525.1 Thermoleophilia bacterium | reverse complement strand
GCTGGAGCGCTATGCGCTGCCGGATAAGGAGGCCATCATCGCCGCCGTTCGCGGGGTGATGACCCAGGGCTGATCGGCAGCAACGCGGGGGGGCGACGCCCGAGCTGGATCAGGCAGTGACTCGTTCGACTTCTTCGATCGTCGTGACTCCAGCAAGGACCTTCAGACGGCCGTCTTCGCGAAGCGTCCTCATGCCGGCGGAGAGAGCCTTGTCCCGGATGTCGACGGCGGTGGCGTTCTCCAGGATCAACCGGCGGATATCTGGATCGATGGGAAGTAGCTCGAACAGCCCGATCCGGCCGCTGTATCCCGTGCCGAAACAGTGCTTGCATCCAACTGCTCGGCCAATGACCGCTTCGGTGACCCCGAGGAATTGTCTCTCCTCCCGGGTCATGTTCTCGGGGGTGAGAGTGACAGTCTTCTTGCAACGCTGGCACAGCTTGCGAGCAAGCCGCTGCGCGAGCACGCACTCGAGGGCCGAGGCGATGAGGTAGACAGGAAGTTCCATCTCCACGAGTCTGGTAACGGCCGAAGCGGCGTCGTTGGTGTGGAGGGTCGAGAGCACCAGGTGCCCGGTCAGCGACGCTTCGGTCGCGATCAGAGCGGTCTCGCGGTCCCGGATCTCACCGATCATGATGATGTCCGGATCGCTCCGCACCAGTGACCGGAGCATGGAGGCGAAGGTGAGCCCGATATTGTTCTTGGTCTGGCATTGCAGAATACCAGGCATTTTGCGTTCCACAGGGTCTTCGACCGTGTAGATCTTCACCGCCGGGTTGTTCAGTTCCTCGAGGCCGGCATAGAGAGTGGTCGATTTGCCGGAGCCTGTGGGACCCGTGATGAGTATCTCTCCCCAGGGCCGCTTGAGCGCCTTTCGGAACACGGGCAGTTCGTGCTCGCCCATCCCCAGTTGCTCGAGCGTGACATTGAACATCTTGTCGTCGAGCAGTCGAACGGTGACGTTCTCACCGAAGATTGTTGGGACCGTCGCGATGCGGAGATCCATCGACCGGTCGTCGGCCCGGAATGTGGCCCGCCCGTCTTGAGGGAGGCGCTTGTCGGCGATGTCCATGTCGGCCAGGATCTTGATGCGCGAGACCACCCCGTCTTTGATCTCCTTGCGGATCTCCATCAAGTGATGCAACACGCCGTCTACTCTCAGGCGAACGACCATCTTGTCGGCTTGCGGCTCAAAGTGGATATCCGAGGCCCCATGCCGCATTCCTGTGGTCAGGATCTCGTCCACGAGCGAGATGACCGTGTCGTATTTGGCGACCTCAAGATCGCTTGGCCCTTCCTGCGTGTCTTCGACCTTTGCCGGGGCTTCCAACCGGCCCTTGCGCGAATACAAGAGATCGAAAGCCTCGTTCATAACATCGGGAGTCGTCACAACGGGCAGGACTTTGAGGCCGGTCATCAGTTGGACATCATCGATGGTAAGGACGTCCAACGGGTTGACCATCGCGAGCGTGAGTGCGCCCTCGCCGTCCAACGCCATGGGCAACACCCGGCGCGTGCGAGTGAACTTTTCGGTAAGAAGGCGCACAGCGTTCGGGTTCGGAAGAAGGTCAGCCCTCACAACGAGCCCATAGTTGCCCTGCCAGGCAAGAGCGGCGGCAATCTGATCCGGGCTGGCGTACCCCAGTTGAGCGAGAGCGTCACCCAGCCGCGCCCCGGTACTCCACTGGTACTCGAGCCCCTTGCTCAATTGAGTCTCGCTGACCACCCCTCGTTCGACGAGTATGTCACCGAGGCGCATCGTCCGAGATGTGTCGGAACTTTCCATGAGTCTGACCTTTCCCAACCACCGGTCTTTGTCGTGCGGAGCCTCGCAGATACCATCGGGCGAAAGAACAAACGCCTTTAGGACCCACCCTTGGCCCGGGTGTCCAGAACTGCCCGGACCGCTCGGAGCAGCCCGTCCGGGGAGAATGGCTTTTCCAGGAAGTCGGCATTCCCATCGACGCTGCCGTCGAACACGGCCGAGTCCTGCGTGTATCCCGACATGAAGATCACGGGAAGATCCGGGTGCCCGGCGCGGACCAACGTGGCTATCTCGCGGCCGCCCCTGCCTCCGGGAAGGACCATGTCGGTGACCAGCAGGTCGATGACCGGGTCCTCGCCCTCAAGGAGAACATCGACGTCAGCTGCCGAGCCGGCCTCGAGAGCGGTGTATCCGGCCCGCCTGAGGATGCGCGCCACGAGTTCACGCAC
Source organism: Thermoleophilia bacterium (assembly GCA_017882525.1). Taxonomy (GTDB): domain Bacteria; phylum Actinomycetota; class Thermoleophilia; order RBG-16-64-13; family RBG-16-64-13; genus Chersky-299. The sequence goes on along the minus strand of JADGPI010000290.1, from coordinate 974 downwards.
CTGGCGCTCGTCCTCTACCACGAGGATCGTCTCGGCGCCCTTCGGCATGTCCGGTCGAATGGGGCGCTCCGCACCGGCAGACGCGGGAGCGTTGCAAACCGGCAGGTACACCCTGAATGCGCTCCCTTTCCCAGGTTCGCTCTCGACAGAGATGCCGCCGCCGCTCTGCCGCACGATGCCGAAGACGGTGGACAGACCCAGGCCCGTGCCTTTCCCCAGCTCTTTGGTGGTAAAGAAGGGTTCGAACACCCTTGATCTGGTCTCTTCGTCCATGCCATGGCCGGTATCCAAAACGGCGAGCATCACGCAGCCGCCTGACTCGAGGTCACTGTGGATCGCGCAGTATTCCTCGTCCAGATCCACGTTCGCCGTCTCGATGGTCATCAGGCCTCCAGCGGGCATAGCGTCCCGGGCGTTCACAGCCAGGTTCATGAGGACCTGCTCCATCTGATGGGGGTCGACCTGGACCCGCTTGAGATCCGGAGCCAGGCGAGCCTCTATCTGGATCTCCTCGCCTAAGGTCCGCCCTAGCAGGGGCTCCATCATGCGAACGACGTCATTCAAGTCGACCACTTCTGGTTTGAGCATCTGACGCCGCGAAAACGCGAGTATCTGCCGCGTGAGCCCGGCAGCCCGCTCGCCCACCTCTCTGATGTCTTCGACGAAAACGCGATCGGGGTTGTCGGGACCCATCCCCTCCAGCGCGAGTTCGCTGTTCCCGATGATGGCCGTCAGCAGGTTGTTAAAGTCGTGGGCTATGCCGCCAGCGAGTTGGCCCACGGCCTCCATCTTCTGGGATTGGCGTAGTTGTTCCTCGGCATGCAGCAAGGCCTGTTCCGTCCGTTTGCCCTTGGTAACGTCCTGATTGGCGCCGTTCGTCTTGATGGTGTTGCCTTCGGCATCCTTGGTGATGCCGAAGCGCACGACGATGTGGCGGACCTCACCATCGCGGCGCACGATGCGGTGTTCCAGGT
>JADGPI010000289.1 GCA_017882525.1 Thermoleophilia bacterium | reverse complement strand
TGTACTCCTTGATGAAGTTGTCCGTGACTTCCTTCTGCTTCGGGTCGGTGATCGAGCTGGGCACGAGAAGTTTCCCGGCGGGAAGCACCACACCCTCGGCGGCAGCGCCTGCCAGCGTGATGAACGTACGGTTGGCGATGCCGTGGCTGCCCACGTAGGGAATGGTCATGCCGAGTTGCTTCATGTTCTTCGCGGCCAAGGCCGGACCTGGGTTCGTCCCCCAGACGATTATGGCCTCAGGGTTGTCGCCGCGGATCTTCGTGAGTTGAGCGGTCAGATCGGTGTCCGCCGTCTTGTAGGATTCGTTGCCGACGACCTCCAGGCCGTACGTGGCGGCGGTCTTCACGATCTCCGCCGCACCCGACGATCCAAAGGCGTTCTCGTCATGCAGGATGGCGATCTTCTTGACCTTCATCTTCTGCGACACATACGTAAGCGCACACGACACGGCGACAGCGTCCTTGGCGGGAGTCCGCCATATCCAATCAAAGGGCGCCTGATCGGTAATGTCGTTGGCGGCGGCGATAGCCATCTGTGGCAGGCCTTTCTTCGCGGTGATCTGTTTCACCGCAAGCGTGGCCGGAGAGGAAGTGGCGGCGATAAGCGCCACTGCTTTTTCCTGGTCGATCAAACGGTTGGCCGCCGTGACGGCCTCGTTCGGGTCGCTCTTGTCGTCGAGGACGACCACCTTGACAGGCCGCCCCAGCACGCCGCCGGAATTGTTGATCACGTCTTGCATCATCTTGAGCGTGTTGCTCTCTTGCTCGCCCAGCGCCGCCGCCGGGCCGCTCGTAGAGACGATGGCCCCGATGACCACCGGTTCTCCGCTCAATGCGACACCGGTGGTCGATGAGCCCGCGGCGGTGGTGCCCGAACCGGCCGTGGTGCTCGTCGCGCTACCGCCGCAGCCGGCCGCGACCGCTGCGAGCAACGCGGCCATCACGACACAGACCAGAACCGCCAGACCCCATTTTTTCAGATTCCTGCGTTCCATCTCTTGCTCCCCCTGCTTCGCTCGAAGAGTCACTCTGTCGATCGTCGTCTGCGTTTCCCGGCCCCCGCGGCCATCACTCCAATTCTTCGCCCAGATACGCCTTGATGACCTCCTCGTTGTCCTGGATGAGCAGCGGCGACCCTTCGGCGATCTTCTTGCCGTAATCCAAGACCACCACCTCATCCGATATCTCCATGACGAAGTTCATGTCATGCTCCACCAAGAGGACCGTGACCCCTTGAGAGCGGATCGTCCTAACAGTATCCCCCAATCTGTCGGTCTCTTCCTCGTTCAATCCGGCCGCCGGCTCGTCGAGGAGCAGCAGTTGTGGCTCCGAGGCTAGGGCACGCGCTATCTCCAACAAGTGCCGCTCGCCCATGGGCAGGTTTCCCGCCGGCTCATCGGCCTTGTGGTCCATGCCCACTCGCCGCAAAGCCCCCAGCGCAGCTTCTTCGGTCGCTCTCTCTTCCCGCCTGTGGCGGGGAAGGGTGAGCACGGATGCGAGCACGCCCGCGTTGGTCCGCGAATACCGTCCCACTTCGACGTTCTCCAAAAGGCTCATGTCGTCGAACAGAAGACTGTGCTGAAAGGTACGCCCGACCCCCATGCGGCAGATCTCGTGAGGAGTGCGGCCGCTCAGTTCCACGTCGTTCAAGTAGAGATGCCCGTCGCTGGGTCGCGCCGCTCCCGACACGAGGTTGAACAGCGTCGTCTTTCCGGCCCCGTTGGGTCCGATGAGAGCCTTTATCTGCCTCTCATGCACCGAGAAAGTCACGTCCCGGAGGGCATCGAGCCCCCCGAAACGTTTTGAAACCCGTTCGACTCTTAGGAGCGCCATAGCACCCTAGTCCTCTCCCCTGGCTTCGGGTGGCACCACGGCGCTCCCCGCCCTGCCGTGAAGCCGGCCCTTCGCCCAGACCCGCAGACCCCCGGTGCGCCCTTGCCAGAAGACCATGATGGCTATCAGGAGGACCCCGAAGACCAGGTTGGTCACGTCTTGGTTCACACGTTTGAGGATCTCAGGCAGGATCACTATGGCCGCAGTGCCCCAGAAGGCGCCCCAGATCGTCCCCAGGCCCCCGATCACCACGCCCGTGATGAGAATGATCGAGAAGGTGATCGTGTAGCTGTCGGGGCTGATGTAATGGACATAGAACGCGTCAAAGCTCCCGGCGATGCTGGCAAAGGCGGCCGCCAGCATGAACACCTGCACCTTGCGGTACGACGTGTCCACCCCGAGGGATTCGGCGGCCGGCTCAGAACGTCTGAGCGCCCGCAAAGAACGGCCGACTCTAGACCGCGACAGATTGAGAGCGAAACGGAGCATGATGAGCGCGACGCCCCACACCAACAGGTGGTACGCCTTAGGTGTGGTCAGGTCCAATCCCCCCACCGCTAGTGAGGGAATGCCGGTTATCCCGTCGGTGCCCTTCGTCAAGCCCTTCAGTTGCACGATGAGTATGTAGACGATCTCGTTCACACCAAGCGTGGCCATCGCAAGGTAGTACCCTTTGAGCTTGAGAGCCGGTATGCCGACAAGTCCGGCGATAGCCGCCGCAAGCACGGCTGCGAGCACCAATGCCAGCCACGGATTGAAGCCCAGGCGCGTAGTCAGAATGGCTGCCCCGTACGCGCCGATGCCGACAAAGGCCGCCTGCCCCAGGGAGATCTGCCCCGCCTGTCCCAAAAGCAGGCTCAATCCCAGGGCCATCATGAACCTGCTGCCCATGAAGGCCAGCACCGACAAGTAGTACGTGTCGCTGAGGTACAGAGGGATCGTCATCACGAGGACGGCGAATATCAGATAGCCGGCGTGCCGCCGGGCAAATGCGAGAGTGGGGTTCATTGCCTATCCACCACCCGCGCGCCCAGGAGCCCCACCGGGCGGATGAACAGAACCAGCAGAAGAACCACGAACGCGATCGCGTCTTTGTAGCCCGCCGACACCACGCCTATGCTGAGCGCTTCGAGCAGGCCGAGGACAAAGCCCCCGAGCACAGCTCCGACAGGGTTACCAAGGCCGCCGAGAGTGGCCGCGGCGAATCCTTTAAGGCCGAGCAGAGCTCCCGACGAATAGCTCATGAAGCTGATCGGAGTGATCATGACACCGGCCGCCGCCGAGATGGCGCCACTCAAAGCGAAACTGAAGAGCACCACCCAGCGGTAAGAGATCCCGTGCAGCCGCGCAGCCATAGGGTTGACCGCACAGGCCCTCACCGCCTTCCCGAAAAGGCTCCGGCGGTAGAAGAACTGCAGGGCTATCACGATCACCACGGTTACGCCCACGACCCACAGAGTCTGCGGCACGATCGTCGCCCCTCCGACCTTGACCGGCGTGTCACCGGTGAAAGGGGGAAGGGTCTTAGCGTCACGGCCCCAGATGAGCATCGCTCCCGTTTCCAGCACGAAGGAGGCGCCGACCGTGGCTATGATCTGGGCGATGACACCCTTGCCCATCAACGGCTTGATCGCGACTTGCTCGAACGCCACACTCACGACGACCACGGTCGCGACGGCTCCGATGAAGCAGACCGGGAGCGGTAATCCCATGCCGTACAGGCCGACAGCCGTCATGCCGCCCAACATCACGAGCTGGCCCTGGGCGAAGTTGATGACTTCGGTCGCGTTGTAGACAAGCGTGAAGCCCAGGGCGGTCAGCGCGTACACGCTCCCGCTGGTGATGCCACTGAACACGTACTGGAGGAACTGGGCGAAACTCACGGTAGCTTCGCTGCCATCGCTTCAGCCTTGGCGCAACGCACGAGCTAGCCGAGGTCCCGCTCGCTCAGCAGGCTGAAGCCGTTACTCAGCAGCAGCTGCTCAAGGGCGTCGATCTCGTCCGTCTTCAGGAGAAGTGAATAGCCGGCCCCAAGATACATATACTCGATGTTCAGGCTGGAGTTGGACACGATGCGGGCGATCGAAGCCAGCGAACCCGGCGTGTGCGGGATCTGAGCGCAGGCCACGGGATGCTCCGCCACCGCGAATCTTTGCGCTTCAAGCACCTCGACGGCCTTGTCCACTTGATCGACGATCAGCCGCAGGATGCCATAGTCAGTGGTATCCGCAAGCGCGAACGCGATTATGTTCACGCCTCCATCGGCGAGCGTGCCGACGGCGTCCGCGACACGGCCAGATTTGTTCTCTACGAACACGGAGAGCTGGCGTATGCTCACGGGGCCCCCAACGGCAGAGTATAGGACATGGTTCCCGGCCCTCGCCGAGAAGGATGGGGGTTATTCTATCGTCAGGGTGCATGGCGACACAAACCTATTGTTGCGAGACGAGTTTGATGGACGCGAGCCAAACATCACGGTATGAATGCAGGCGAGTGGCGCTCGGCCAACAACCTCCGAGCCTGCTGCTCAAAGGCGGCCGCGTCTTCTCTCCCTTCACCGGCGAGTTCTACAGGGCCGATGTGGCCATATGCGGCCGCCTCATCGCAGGAGTGGGCGACTACTCAGACGTCAAAGGAGATGTCAAAGGTAGAATCATCGACGCGTCCGGCTCGTGCGTTCTTCCGGGACTTTTCGATGCACACGTCCACCCGGAGACCTCTTTGCTGTCGCCGCCTCGGTTCGCGGAAGCCCTTCTTGTTCACGGGGTGACCACCGCGCTGGCCGAGCCTCACGAGATCACCAACGTGATAGGCGCCGCCGGCATCGAGTTCTATCTCGCCGCCCGCACCGACCTTCCGCTCGATCTGCGGATCATGGTCCCCTCGTGTGTTCCGGCGTCACCCTTCGAGAAAGCCGTAGGTCGCCTTCGAAGGCGAGAAGTCGCCGCGTTCCTGCGCCGCCGGGGAGTGCAAGGGCTGGGAGAAGCGATGGACTACCTCGGCCTCGTCCATGGGGCTGCCACCGGCCTCACGGTCGAAACCGCTCAAGGCCGCGTTATCGACGGTCATGCACCGGACCTGACCGGCCGCGAGCTCGCCGCGTACATGCTGGCCGGTCCTCTCAGCGACCACGAGACGTCGGATCCCACGTTGCTCTTGGAGCGCAGGCGGCTCGGCATGTGGCTACTTGTCAGAGAGGGATCGGCGGCACGCGACCTGGACCGCGCTCTCCCCTTCCTCGTGGAGCACGGCACGGAACGGACTGCGCTCTGCACCGACGACCGTCACGCCGCGACCCTTGCCGAGCAGCACCACATCGATGAAATGGTATCCCGCCTGGTCGCCGGCGGAGTCCACCTGGGCCAGGCGCTCCGAGCGGCCACCATCAACCCGGCCACGCTCTATCGGCTCTATGCCCGCGGTGCCATCTCCCCCGGCCTGCGCGCGGACATCCTGCTCGTCAAGGATCCCTCGCACCCTCATCCCGACTTGGTCGTCTCTGCCGGAAAAGTGGTTTCAAAGGATGGGGCGCTCACGGGGCCCCTCCCGCCTTCGCCACCTCTGGAATCACCCGCGTTCTGCCTGGCCGTGACGCGCCCTGACGAGCTGGCCGTACCCGCCCGAGACGGATTCCACCGCGCCCGCGCCATCCATCTGCTGTCCGGGTCGATCCTCACCGAGGAACGCCTGGTGGAAGTCCGCGCGACGGATGGCCACCTCCGGGCCGATCCCGAGAAAGACGTTGTGCTCGTCGCTCTCATGGAGCGCCATGCCAGGACGGGTGAAGTGGGAACGGCGCTCCTGAGCGGGCTGGGGCTTCGCATAGGTGCCATAGCAACCACGGTCGCTCATGACGCCCACCACCTGCTGGTCGCCGGCGTGGATCCCGCTGACATGCTGAGGGCCGCTCAGGCTCTGGCCTCCGTCGGGGGCGGACTGGCGGTCGCCGCCGGGCCTTCGGTCCTGGTACTCCCCCTTCCGCTGGTGGGCTTGATGACGGACCTCCCCGCCGCCGAGGTGGCGGCTCGACTCAGAGCTCTGCAACGAGAGGCGGCTCGCCTGGGGGTGGAACTGGAGGAGCCGTTCATGGCTATGAGTTTCGCGACCCTAAGCGTGATCCCGCGCCTCAGGATCACCTTGGGTGGGCTCCTGGACGTCATGGAGCAGAGGGTGGTGCAGACCGTCATAGGCTGAGTCGGCATGGCGCCTCAGGCCAGTGGCTCCCGGCGAACCGGGCAGCGCAAGAGACAGGCCGGGCCTACTGCGGGCGAAGCGCCCCCTGGGTGTACTTGACCCCGGCGTCCCAAAGGATCCATTCGTTGAAGCCCTGGTCCTCAGCGGCCTTGATCTGCGCCTTCACCTCGGCCACTCCGTAAGTCGGCGAACCCAGCGTGAAATCCTGCAACCAAGGCCGGCCCATGGCTCCCGTCCCGGCCAGCCGCTTTTTCGTGTCCTGCATCGCGTGGCTCACGATGTCGTAGGGGGCGGCGTTGGGTTTCGCGATGCCGTAGGACCCCGCGTAGTAGTGCGACGGGTAGACCATCGGGCATACGATGTCCACATTCGACGCGACCTTCTCGATCTTCTGGCCGATGCCGAGATCATCCTTCACGAACACTGTGAGCCCGAAAACGTCCGCGGAGACCCAGACACCCATCTTCTCCAGCCGGGCGCGCGCATAACCCAGGAAGCCGGCGATGGCGTCCTCCTTGCTGCTATCCGCTCCTGGGTAGAGAGTATCGGAGATGTTGCCGTCACTCGGGAAACGGACGTAGTCGAACTGTATCTCCCGGAACCCGTGGCGTGCGGCGTCTTCTCCCAATTCGGTCAGGTATTCCCACACTTGGCGGTTGTACGGATTGGTATACATCGAACCCTTGCGGTCTTTCCAGTTGCCGCCGGTCGACTTGCTCTTCACCGCCAGCGCGGGCATCTTCTTGGCGAGAACCGGGTCGTTGAAGCATACGATGCGGGCGATAGGCGTGACGTTGTGAGTTCGGAGGGTGGCGATCAGCGCATCGATATCCGGGATGCGCTTGTCGATCAGTCCGAGTTGCTTCGCAAGAGGGACATCGGTCTCATAGGAGACGTACCCGGTGGCATCCTTGACGTCGATGACGAACGCGTTGATCTCAGTGTTGTCGGCGATCTTGAGCACACTGGTCATGTACTTGCTTGAGCCGGCCGCGTAACTCGTGACGTAGATGCCTTTGACCGGTACATAGGACTGATCGCGAAACGCCGTCATGTCGACGCTGGGCGTGAAGCTGTAATTGCTTTGCGTGGGGAGCGAGGCAGCCAGGGCCTGGGACCCGGTCTTGCCCGCACCCGGTAAGCCGCCCCCGCCCACAACCCAACTCCCCAGAGACCACAGCAGGAAGAAACCGGCAGCGAACACCACCAAGCCGGCGACCCCGACAAGAAGCAAGCCCCTACTCTGCGCCTTGCGCTTGCGGCGGGACGGAGAATGCCGGGAACTCCCCGTGGAATCAACATACGCCATGGTGCAGGTATTCTACCAGAGAGGGCCAGCCCCGGCGCATAACGGCATCTGGTACACTCACCGCGATATGCGGCAACATCGGTTCCTTCGCTTCCTTATCATCGCTTTCGCGGCCGGCGCTTTCATTGGTCTCGTGGGCGGACTGGCGTTCGGGGGGAGCAAGAACCCCGGGTCCAGTACGCCAACGACTCAAGCACGCAGCTCCAACTCGGGGTCCGCGACCTCTTCCACCGCCCCTACGGCCTCGTCCGGCCCTATGACCGTGGAGCGCGCGCGCACCATCGGAGCCAACGAGATGGGCGAGGTCCCGGTCCTCATGTACCACCTCTTCGGACCCCAAGCAGCCACCTACACTCGCACGCCACAGGACTTCCGGTCTGATATCGCCTTGCTCAAATCCGAGGGCTTCTACCCCATCACGGTCCGCGATCTCGCCTCCGGCAACATCGACATCCCTGCCGGAAAATCGCCGGTCGTGCTCACTTTCGACGATTCGAGCATGGGCCAATACAAAATCCTCGACGACGGCACCCTGGACCCCGACTCCGCCGTCGGGATCATGCGCCAGGCGGTGAAAGCGGGCGGCTGGGCCGACCGGGCCACCTTCTTCCCGCTGCTCGACGTCGACGTGGCGGAACGCGTTCTCTGGGGACAGCCGGACAAAGCGAAGGAAAAACTCAAGAACCTCATCCAGTGGGGTTACGAAGTGGGCAGCCATACTGTCACCCATCTCGACCTGAAGAAGGCGTCCGTGCAGGAGGCAGCCAAACAGCTCCAACAATCACAAGCGACCCTCGAAGACATGATCGGCAGCGGCTACAAGCTCACCAGCCTCTCTGTGCCTTATGGAGACTATCCGGCCAACGACAGCCTCATCGCCAGCGGCCAGTACCAGGGCAAATCCTACGCCTACTCCGCGGCTGTCGAGGTGGCTGGAGGACCGAGCGTATCCCCCTTCTCGGGCAAATTCAGGCCGCTGCACATAACCCGGATCACGGCGACAGGAAACGCTCTCAAGAACGCCATCGACAATTTCAAGAAGCATCCGCTGCTGCGCTACATCTCGGATGGAGACCCCACGACCGTCTCAGCCCCAAAGACCCTCCCGGCAGAGCTCGGTACCGTGAGCTCGGACCTTGGAAGGCCCGTGATTCGCTACTGACCGACGGGTCTCTTCTCGAGCGGCTGCAAGGTCAGCTTGCCTTCCTGCTCGACCAATGCTGAGACCCCTCCACACAACCCGCACTCCACCTGGCTGCTCGGCATAGCCCCTAGCCCAAGATGAACCCTTACGTGGCAATAAGGGCACTGCGCGTCTGTGTCCGGTTCCACCCCTTGAAGGGCGACCTTCTCGTCGACTAGCTCCCAGAGGGGGTCGTACTTCTTCTTGGGCACCGGTCCTCCTGAATCGTTGCTGGCGGTGACAGTCCGTGACGTCCGCGCGTGCTGCTATCTTATTCCATCGACAACACGGAGTCTCTCACATGGCCACATAGCCACTCAAGGGTGAAAGAGCAACCCCATGCCCCAGTCACAGCTTGACCGACAGTCCCATGCCGAAGAGCATCTTCTGCCGGTCTTCGACTTGGGTACGGCTCCATACGAGCCACTTCAGCGGTTGCAGGGCAGGCTGCGCCAGGCCGTGGCCGAGGGTACCGTGCCGGGCGTGCTCCTGCTCCTGGAGCACGAGCCCGTCATCACTCTGGGCAGCCGCGGCACCGAACAAGACCTCCGAGACGTGGCAGGCTGCACCACCGAGGGGAGCTACGTCCTCGGGGCGGGCGATATCCGCGCGGGGCGGCCGCTCCGGGTCCCCGTCGTGCGTTCAGAGCGGGGCGGGCAGGCTACTCTCCACGCTCCCGGACAGTTGGTGAGCTATCCCGTGGTCCGCATACCCGGACACAATCTGGGAGCATACGTCCACGGTCTGGAGCAGACCCTGATGGTCCTCTTGGCGGGGTTCGGCATCGTGGCGGCACGCCGGAAGCGCCACCCCGGGCTATACGTGAACGGGGAAAAGATCGCCTCGGTGGGATTGCGCTGCCAGAGGTGGGTAGCCAGTCACGGCACTTCGCTGAACGTGGATATCGACACATCGCTGTTCCAAGCCATCGTCTCGTGCGGCGAGGCGGACCTGAGGCAGACGAGCATGAAGGCTCTTATCGGAGAGGATCTCTCAATGGCCGAGGTGAAAACCGCCTACTGGGGCGCGTTCGTGGAGGTGTTCGGCTGGGCCCTGCTCCCCACCAGGAGCCTCTCGTATACCCATCTGGAAGGTGCGCTGGGTCTGTAGGGTTCGATCGGACCGGCTAGTACCCACGGCAGGATTCGAACCTGCGACACCTGGCTCCGGAGGCCAGTGCTCTATCCCCTGAGCTACGTGGGCAAGGAATCATACGAGGCGACCGTCGGGCGTTGTCACGGCCCGGGCCCGCGACCGGTCATTATACCGGGTTTCCCTCTGTGCTGGCGTCTATGAAAACGGGGTCAGGCGGGCTTTGCCTTTCTCCGGGTAGGGCACCATCAACTGATCGAAGTCCCGGGGCAGGAAAGAGTCGGCGAATATTGCCCGAGCCTCATCCCTCAGCTCCCTCCAATTGTGGCGCGAGCTGACATGAGTGAGCACCAGCGTTCCAACTCCCGCCGCGAGGGCTACCTCGGCGGCTTCCCTCGCCGTGGAGTGTCCAGTCTCTATCGCTCTCTCCCGCTCGGACCAGGCGAAAGTGGAGTCATGCACGAGAACGGTGGCATCGGCGGCAAACTCCACCAAGCGCGAAGACGGCCTCGTGTCCCCGGTAACGACGATCTTGCGTCCGTCTCTCGCCAAATCCATCACTTGTTCAGGGTGCACCTCGGCGCCCGCAGCGGAGATCACGACTTCACCGCGCTGCAGACGCCCAAAATCCGGCCCCGGAGATACCCCCAGGGCCAACGCAACCTCGGGGTGGAACAGACCTGGGCGCGGTCGCTCATTCAGACACCAGGCGAGACTCGGCAACCCGTGCTCCATCCGCTCCGCGGTCAACAGATAGTCCTCGGCCTCGAACACCACGCCGGGACCTCTCTCTTCGGTCATCAACGGGAATCGCGGCCGGCCCACCAGCCGTTCGGCGTCTCTCAGCAGCTCAAACAGGCCCTCGGGACCTACCAACCAGAGTGGCTCCTCCCTGCCCTGGAGACTCATGGTCTTCAACAAACCGGGCAGGCCCAGGTAGTGATCGCCGTGGAGGTGGGTTATGAGGATCTTGCCGATACGCGCCAGACCGGCGGAGCGCATGAGTTGTCGCTGAGTGCCCTCACCACAATCGACGAGTATGCGTTCCCCCCCGCGGATGATCAGCAGCGCGCTGGAGCCCCTGTCTACCGTCGGCACAGCGCCCGACGTCCCGAGAAAGACCAGGTGAAGGTCCAAGGCCGGTAAAGCTAGCGAAATTCGTCCGGATCGACGTCCCGGACGGTATTGGCGCGCATCCTGATCGTGCTGTCAGGCGGCGCCGACGGATGATGGAAGAACGCTGGGTTGCAGCAACCGCGCTCCGAGAAGGAATTGGGGTAGGCCCTCTCCACAGTCACCTTGCACTCCGGACGCGGGGAGCGGGCCGTCTTCAACATGCCGTACGGGTCCGCCGTCTGAGCTTCAGGGGCTTGGAAGGCGGCTAGATCCAACTCCGGCAAGAAGATCTTTTGCAGACAGCCGAAGTACGTGGACCCGCTGTCCGTGAACGCGTACACGTACTTACAGCCCGAGCGGAGGCACCGCCACGGATAGACCACGCGCTCGCAGATGACCTCGCACTCGCGGCACTCGAGGCCGAGCCGGTGGCGCTGCCTCTCCCATACGGTCGCAAGCCGGCGGATATCTTCTGTTGACCCAGACATGTCTTTGAGTATACCGTCCCGCCGCGCCCGCGTACCGTTTTCCCGCTCGGGGGTGACGCGACTCGCCCCCTACTGCGTGCCCTCCTTACGAGTTCCCGGCACAAGGCGCGTTCGCACAAAAGACCGGTCGCAAGCCCAGCGCAGCACGGAACGAGAGAACACGATCCGACCCGTCGCTCCCATGTCGAGCGTCTCGGTCGCGAACGCCGCCCCGTGCAGAGCAGTCTGGTCCAGGAGGATCGTGCCCTGGTCTGCCACCGCTACCCCAAAGAGCTCATCGAGACCCGTCAGATCGAGCGTGGCTCCACCTGTCACGATCACCAAGACGGGCTCCTCCGCGGACCCGCCCCCTGTGCCGGACGGCATCCGTACGGTAGTCCCTTGTCTCCCCTCGAGCGCCACCACGCCTGACCCCCGATGAACGGAAGGACCAGCCTGCGCCGCCATCCAGGCAGAGGGGGTCGTTGCACCGAGTAGCTCGAGCGACCCGGGGTCGAGGCGCCACTTGTCGCTGATCGTGCCCGCTGCACAACCGGGTCCCAGCAGAGAAGAGTCCGTCGCTCCCAGCAGATAGCAGGCAGCCCCGTGGTCTGCTTGCTCACCGCTGACGTCTGCTTCCAGCCACGGTACGGCGCGCCCTGCCCCCGTTGACGCGGACGCTGCCACGGCCGCCGCCAATGGTAGATCGAGACCGTCGCGACCCCTTTCAACTAGGGCCGAGACTGTCATGTGCGAGACACTGGGATCTTGCCGGGCAAGCGCCTGCATCAGCCACCCCTGGCTGCCATCTACCGTGTCCAGAGCGCCTTCTCCCGGACTGATCTGACTCCAGCTCTTGGCTTCCCAAGCCTCCCCAGCCTCCCAGGCCAACGCGCTCAGAACCTCGTCCTTTTCGGTCAGCCGGGCCCGGCCTTCATTCTCATCTGCGACTGCTCTTTCACAGCAGAGCAAGATCGCGGCCAAAGATGTGACCAGCAAAGCCGAGCCAAGACACAGAAGCAACACTAGAAGCAGGGCGGACCCATTCTCGATCGTCTTTCGTCCTAGGCGGCCCGGCAAACAAGGTCGCGCCGGCGGCCGCTCCCCGGCACGTCTCGCAACCAGACGGCCAGCGGTCATGCCGTTCACCTGCCCACTGAAGCGCGGACCAGCAGGTCCGACACGACTCCATTGCGATCCCAGGGGACTGCGTGCTGCACCTTCAGCACCACCAGATCCACCAGGGACAGATCCTCGGGTGCGACTGGGGCACCAACGTCGACGCCGACGACGCTGTAGCTGAAAGAGGCGCCGGCAATGATGCCCTCCAACATGGTCTTGTTGTCGGAGTAGAGGGAATGGGGAAACGCCGTTGGCCACGTCGCGGGACAAGCGCCCTTGCGACGCATCAGCGCACCCCCGGTGACCTCCCACTCGACGATCGCCGGCGGCTCGCCCGGCGAACCGGTAGTGAGAAACACCACTTGGGACGCGGAGCCCTGCAGAATCGGACCGTCGACGTTGAACGGGCAGGACATGGCGGACGCGAGCCTAAGGTCCCTCTCCATCCTGCTCGCGGCGACACGCCCCTGAAGAAGACTTATGGCACCATCTCCATCACAGACACTTCGGCTCTGCACGGAAGCCCACACCGGCGCGACCGCCAGCGCGAGGCATAGGGTCAGGGCGAGAGCCAGCAGTAGCTCAATGAGCGAGAATCCCCAGTCACCGGCCTCTAATCCCTCGATGCGCGCCGAGGCGGACGAACAGTTAGAAGTAGACGTCAAGTTGGCGACCCTCCTCCTGCGACCAAGACTGTGTTCCGACGCCCACGCTCGCTTGCTGGCATCCCATGGGAGGCAGACCGCGAACAATCGGCAGCCCTAGGGCATCGCCCCCGGGCGTCGCTCCAAGCCAAGAGAGCACAGGGATCCCGCTGGATGCAGTGGGCGAGTGAAGGACCCAAACACCGGATCCGCCGACTTGTCCCGAATCCGCTCTTGCTGAGCTTCTCACCACGCCGTCTGGCCCGGGAACGACTGTCCGCCACGGTGGCCCCCACGTTCCTCTCTGGAGCCTGTACCTCACGGTCAGTTCGTGCCCCATTCTGGCCGACCACATATTCGCCTGAAAGCGAAGCGAGCCAGCCTCGCCCGGCGTGGACTCCTGCAGATACCAGCCGTCGACCCACAGTCCAACGCGCCCATCCGCAAACTTCCCCTCGCCTGCCACTTCCACGAGTAGTTCCGGCCCCGGGCGCCAAGTGACCCTTTTCAGGCTTGGG
>JADGPI010000288.1 GCA_017882525.1 Thermoleophilia bacterium | reverse complement strand
TTTGTCGACAAGGAGACGTACTATGTCGCCTACAGCGACATCTTTGACCGCTCCGGGCAACTCTGGAAGGTGTGGGTCAACCAGTGGAGCTTCAAGAAGCGCGCGACACCGACCTACGGCGTCACCTACGATGACGAGATGCCCTACCAGCCGAGCATCACGATGGTCGATATGCAGCTGAACCACGCGACCAAGGCGGCCTTGCCCAGCTCGAAGTACCAAGGTGAAGAAGGCTGGTACTTCAACCAGGGGGCGAAGACCGGCCTGACCGAAGAGTTCTTCACGCTCGGCCACCTCATCTCCGCGTCGCACTGAGCGGCGACGCTCCGCGTAGCACGGGGGACGGGCACTCTCCGCCCGTCCTCTCTCGTCAGGTTTCCGCGGTTTGATCTTGGAGTATTATCTGCAGATCAAGGCAGATTTACGTAGATTCTCATGGTTTCACCTTACGCAATATTTGTTCAGAAGAGCATAATCTCAGACCTCCGGATCTCCGGGAATCTGTTCTGACCCCAATTCGTGGATGAAGCGCAGGTTCAAACCTCCGAATCTCCGGGATTCTGTTTTAACCCGGTAAACGGCAGGCGGCCCTGATTGGTCGGGGTCTGGAGAGCGTGGGCAGTGGGCGCTGCGGGGTCCGGTGTGTGGGCTGCCCTCGGTGGCGATAGCGGGAGGCCGACCGAATCGTTGCCCGTCGAGGTCTCGGCGAGGGGCTCGTCGGCCGGCGGTGGCGCGGCTGGGGGCGAGACCAACTCGTAGACCAGCCGTAGGTTGGTCCCAGGAAAAACGGTCTCGGTCTCAGTGAGCTGCTGACAGAGGTGGACGAGGGCCACGTCGGTGGCCCGAGTGGCCTGATGGTGGAGGCGTACGCGCAGCGTGCCGGCCTGATAGTCCGGCAGGAGATCGGCCGCGGTACGGTAGAGGCCGCGTAGCAGCGAGCGCGCCTCGTCGTGTTTGGCCATCTGGTCACGCAGGACGTGGACCATCGCGGTCTCCGCCCGGTAAGCAATCATCTTGATCGTGTCGATGAAGTGCTTGCTCTGGACTGCCAGTCGGTCGAAGCGCTGGTCCTCAGGGAGGTCCTTGAAGCTGAGATGAGAGGGGATGTCTTTGCGATGCTCCTTGAGCGCGCCAAGCTCTTTGTCGAGCCCATCGATAGCTTCTTGGAGCGCCACCTTCTTGGTGCTCCAGCGCGCGACGCGCGCGGGGTCGATGGGCTCGTGCAGGATGAGCCCCCCGAACTCCGCCCGCGTGCGGGACAGCGCGCCCGTGCGGGCACGGATCTTTCCTTCCAACTCGCGACGGGCGGGGTTGACCACCCGCACGGTGTCAGGAATGGGTTCGGTGTCGTACGAGATTAATCGATCCAACCCATAGTGTTCGCGCATGTAGCGGAAGAAGTTTTCCTGCCCCCAGCGGGCAAACATCGCCACGGCAATGGGGATCAGTTCGCTGACATAGTCCGTGGCCAGGATGGAGGTTTGATGGCCCCCCCGACCGAGCCGACGGATCTCCCGGACCCACAGCGGCCCGGTGGCGGTGCCCCGTTCGGCCAGGTGCATCTCGATGGTCTCACCACCGGCCAGCTGCACCGCATGCACCGTGAACTCCTCTGCGGGCCAGTTCGGGCCGGGGTGCTTGTGGTAGGTCAGGCACGCGATGCGTCGTTCGCGCATCCGCAGCCAGAACGCCGGGCTGTAGCCCTCACGATCGAACACCACGGTGAAGCGATGGCGCCACCGCTCGGTGGCCCACTCGGCGGGGCTCACCCGCGCGGGCGCGTCGTGCTCCAGACGCGACACGATCTCATGCTCCACGGTCTGCAGCAGACCGGGATCGACCGCCTGGGTGACGACGAAGAAGGGCTGGCCATCGAGCGCGTTCACCCAGTAGTCCGTCGTGGCCCGCAGGCACAGCCGCTGGCGCGACACGTAGTGGCGCGGCAGCGCCGTTTGGGCGCCATTGTACACACGCACATGCCCGTCCACGTAGAAGATCCCGGCACTATCGGGATCGTCCGTCATCCAGTCCGCGCACAGCTGCGCGCTCCATTGCGTCGGCGCGGTGGTCCCCGTCAGCAGCGCCAACTTGGTGCGCAACGTGCGGACCTCGGGCACACGATCCAGACCGAGGAGCTTTCCCCATTCCCCCGGCGCGTAGTAGCGCAACTGCTCGACCGACTGCACGCGGGCCAGCGCCAACAGGGCCAGCAACACAAAGATGCTCTCCAGCCCGTAGTAGCCGCGTGGCAACGCGAAGAACTTCGGCGTGTCGCGCAACAGCCCGCACGCCAGCAACGCCGGCACGGCCAAGAGCACGCCCGCATCAGGCACATCGGCGGCGGCGGCGAACACCGGGGCGACCGGGCCCGCCTTCCCGAGACTCGCCAACAGCCGCTCGTCGACGTTGACGGCGCCCATGCCCATCAGCGCCGCGCTGTCGGTGACGCTCCGCTCGCTCTGGGTGGTTATCTCCGCGGCCCCGCCGACGGGGGGCTTTTTTTCCCACGCACACGCCCCGCCTGCATGGCCTTCGCCACGGTGTCGCGCTTCAAGCCCAGCTGCCGCGCGGCCGCACTGCGCTCCATGCCTTGGGCCAGCAGTTCCTCGAGCTGCTCGATCACCTCGGCGGTCAGCACCGCCGCTCCCCGCACCGGCCGCAGCGCATAGAACCCGCCCGGACCATGCTTCTTATACCGCTTCACCGCCCGCTTCACGCTGATCGCCGTCACCCCGAACGCCCGGGCGATGTCGGCCTGCGTCGCCGTGCCGTTGTGGACGAACTGACTGGTGATCATGCGAAAGGTGCGGGCGTCGGCGGCGGCGTGCACGAACACCGGCAGCTGCCCATGGAAGTACGTCACCTGCCCCTCCCGGCACTCAAAGGCCAGGGTCTGCGTGATGTGCGTCGAGCCGACGGGAAAAATCGGAAGCTGAAGCTGCGGCATACTCCCCCCCTCGCGCCCCGTCGATGACGCGCACTGAGATCAACTTAAAATCCCGGCTACCCCAACGGCCGAGTCCCGAGTTATCAGCTCATCTGCCGCTCTTTCCCCTACTCATTCAAGCGTGTTGAGCTCCAACCATGGGCCCTCGTCTCGCACGAAGGTCGCCGCCGAGATCCGGAGGTCTGAAGTAACGTTGCCGAACTGGTCGTTGAAACTCTTGATGATGTTGGAAAGGTGATCCAGTTCCGGCTCGGGTTTGTAACCACCACCGCTGGTGGGGACAGGTCCAATCTCCGC
The DNA here is from genome assembly GCA_017882525.1 of Thermoleophilia bacterium. Classification (GTDB taxonomy): domain Bacteria; phylum Actinomycetota; class Thermoleophilia; order RBG-16-64-13; family RBG-16-64-13; genus Chersky-299. The sequence continues at coordinate 766 of JADGPI010000288.1, read as the reverse complement.
ATCTTGATCCGCCAGCTGAATCTTCATCGCCGCCTGCTTCTCGGCGCGATAGCTGTCCATGTCGATGGCTTCGAGAATGCCCTTCGACAGGTCTTTCTCCTCCGGTGCCGGTAGCTTGGGGACCAGCAACGTTAGGAAGATGGACAGCTTCTCCCACTCACGGCTCGTGTACGGCAGGATCGATGATAGAAAACCGTACGTACGCAGGAAGGCTTTCGCTTTTCCCTTGAAGTCCACTTGCCCATCCTCGTCGAGCTGCTCCTTGTACACGGCAACGCAGGCGTCGAGGATGGGATCGAGCCGGTCGCGGTCAGCGCCGCCAAGATACAATTCAACGAGCTGATCGATCTGCGATGAGGCGTAGACCTGGTAGCCGTCGAGCGCGGCCTTCAGGTCATGCAGCTTGTTTGGGTCGGTCTCCTCGCTGAGAATTGTCGTGCGGTAGTAGTCGGCAAAGGCGGCTTGAATGACGGCAGCGTCATTCTGAAAGTCTAGCACGAACGTGTCATGCTTCTGCGGGTGCGCCCGATTGAGGCGCGAGAGCGTCTGCACCGCCTTGATGCCGGAAAGCGGCTTGTCCACGTACATCGTGTGGAGCAGCGGCTCGTCGTAACCGGTCTGGAACTTCTCGGCACAGACCAGGAAGCGGTACGGATCTTCCTCGATGCGATCGGGGATCTGGCTGCTGGGAAAACCGTTCAGCGATGCCTCCGTGACCTTTGCCCCACCGTACTCATGCTCGCCCGAGAATGCGACGATGGCTTGG
>JADGPI010000287.1 GCA_017882525.1 Thermoleophilia bacterium | reverse complement strand
GAGAACTCCTTGACATCGAGGACCACGCCCTTCTCGCCGTGCGGCACTTTGAGAGACGTGTCGCGGACCTCGCGGGCCTTCCCCTTGAAGATGGCCCGGATGAGTTTCTCTTCGGCCGTAAGCTCGGTCTCCCCCTTGGGGGTGATCTTGCCCACAAGCAGGTCGCCCGAGGAGACTTCCGCCCCGATGCGCACGATGCCTTCCTCGTTGAGGTCGGCCAGCGATTCCTCCGAGCGGTTCGGGATGTCGCGGGTGATCTCTTCGTCGCCCAGCTTGGTGGACCGGGCTTCGACCTCGTACTCCTCGATGTGCACCGAGGTGAGCACGTCGTCTTTGACGATCCGTTCGCTGATGACGATGGAGTCTTCGAAGTTGTAGCCCTCCCAGCTCATGAAGGCCACGAGCAGGTTGCGGCCGAGCGCCAGCTCGCCGTTCTCCGTGGACGCGCCGTCGGCCAGGACCGTACCCGGCTTGACCATGTCGCCCACGTTCACCACCGGTTTTTGGTGGATGAAGGTGCCCTGGTTGGACCGCTCGAACTTGAGCAGGTCGTAGGAGTCGATGTCGCCGTCGTCGGTCTCGAGCAGCACGCGGTTCGCGGACACACCGCGCACTTTGCCGGGCCGCTTGGCCAGCAAGACGTCGCCGGTGTCCACAGCGGAGCGATACTCCATACCGGTGCCGATGAGCGGCGCTTCGGCCTGGAGAAGCGGCACAGCCTGACGCTGCATGTTGGAGCCCATGAGGGCCCGGTTGGCGTCGTTGTGCTCGAGGAACGGGATGAGAGCCGTCGCCACCGATACCATCTGTACCGGGGAGACGTCCATGTAGTCCACTTGTTCGGGGCGGACGCTCACGTATTCGTCGCCCGGGGCCCGGGCAAGCACGGTCTCCTCGGTGAACTTGTGAGTCTTGGGATCAACCGGGGCGTTGGCCTGGGCGATGGTGCGCTTCTCTTCCTGATAGGCCGTCAGCCATTCGATCTGCTCGCTGACCTTGGAGTCGACCACCTTGAGGTACGGCGTCTGGATGAAGCCGAACTCGTTGACCGTGGCGTAGCTCGAGAGCGAGCCGATAAGGCCGATGTTCGGACCTTCAGGCGTCTCGATGGGGCACATGCGCCCGTAGTGGGTGGGGTGCACGTCGCGAACCTCGATAGGAGCGCGTTCCCGGGTGAGGCCGCCGGCGCCGAGGGCGGAAAGCCGCCGCCGGTGGGTGAGGCCCGCCAGAGAGTTGGTCTGGTCCATGAACTGCGAGAGCTGGGAGCTCCCGAAGAATTCTTTGAGAGCCGCGACCACCGGGCGGATGTTGATGATGGACTGCGGCGTGATGGTGTCCACGTCTTCCGTGGTCATCCGCTCGCGTACCACGCGTTCCATCCGGTAGAGTCCCACCCGGAAGGCTTCCTGCACCAGTTCGCCCACCATGCGCAGGCGGCGGTTACCGAAGTGCTCGTATTCGTCCAGCCGGTTGGCCACCTCTTCCCAGGGAAGACCGGGCGCTACTTCGGCAAGATCTCGAGCTTCTTCCAACGAGTGATCGTGGTCGATCGCCAAGGGCACCGCCACCAATTCCCGCACCAAAGCGACGATGTCGGCCTTGGTGAGAGTACGGACGTCCAGGTCGGTGTTGAGCCCCAGGCGCGCGTTGAGCTTGTGCCGGCCGACCCGCGTGAGGTCGTAGCGCTTGGGATCGAAACAGATATTCCACAGCAGGTTGCGGCTCGCCTCGAGCGTGGGCGGCTCGCCCGGGCGCTGCTTCTTGAACAGTTCCACGAGGGCTTCCTCGACGGAGCGGACCGAGTCCTTGTCGAGGGTAGCCTTGATGAACGGATTGCCATCGAAGAGGTCGATGATCTCCTCGTCGGTGCCCTTGGAGAGGAAGTCAGGCTCGTCGCCGGTGCGTTTGGAATCGATCCCCGCCAGAGCGCGCAGGAACACAGTGGCCGGCAGCTTGCGCTTCCGGTCGATGCGGACGGAGACTGCTCCCCGCTTGTCGATCTCGAACTCCAGCCAGGAGCCGCGGGCCGGCATGAGGTTGGCGATGAGCACCTGCTTTGTGGGGTCCTTGGCGGCCATGACGTAGGCGCCCGGAGACCGCACGAGCTGGGTGACGATCACGCGCTCGGTGCCGTTGATGATGAAAGTGCCCTGCTCGGTCATCATGGGGAAGTCGCCCATGAAGACGTTCTGCTCGCGTATCTCGCCCGATTCGCGGTTGACGAACCGGACCGTGATGAATAGCGGCGCAGCGTACGTCTGGTCTTTGTCCCTGCATTCCTTGAGAGAAACGCTGGGTTCGTTGAACTGGTACTCGCCGAATTCGACCGCGTAATTGCCCGTGTAGTCCTCGATCGGGTTGATGTCCTCGATCGTTTCTTTGAGGCCTTGGGTCTTGAACCACTCGAACGATTCGGTCTGTATGGCGATCAGGTTGGGGAGGTTAAGAATGTGCTGCAGTTTGGAGAAAGACTTTCGCGGGTTGGGAGTCGTCCTTTCGCCCAAAGGGGATCACTCCTCGCATGCCGGGGGTTTGAACAGGGGTCAACGCGCAAACTTGCATGCTATCACGACATGCAATGCGCGGCAAGCCCGACCCCGGTGGTACATTCATTATACTCCCAGGGCCGGGCCTGCGCGCCGGCCGGCAGGCGCCGAGGCGCAGCCGGCCTTACAGACTACTTGACCTCGACTTCGGCGCCGGCTTCTTCGAGCTGGGCTTTGATCTTGGCGGCCTCGTCCTTGGTGACGGCCTGCTTGACCGGGTTCGGGGCGCCGTCGACCAGGTCCTTGGCTTCTTTCAGGCCCAGGCCGGTGAGGGCACGCACTTCTTTGATGACGTTGATCTTCTTCTCGCCGGCAGCCTTGAGGATGACGTCGAATTCCGTCTGCTCTTCCTCCTCGACGGCGGGGCCGGCGGCGGCTGGGCCAGCGGCCATGGCCATCGGCATGGCGGCGGACACGCCGAATTCTTCCTCGAGAGCTTTGACCAGGGTGGAAAGCTCGAGAACGGTCATCTTCTTGATCTCTTCGATAAGTTCCTGCGGGGTCACTTCAATCAACTCCTTCTGACAATAATCACGACTCACAAATGGACGCGCGGCGCCTCCAGGGAACGACCTGCTCCCTACGCGGCGCTTGCTTTCTGGTCTTGCACCTGCCCCAGAACGATAACCAGTCCACGGATGGGACCGGAAAGAACGTTGGCCAGGCCCTGCAACGGCGAAGCGATGGCGCCCACCACCTGCGCGATGAGTAGCTCACGGCTAGGCAGCAAAGCCAGGGCCTCGATCTCGGTGCCGCTCAGGATGGAGCGCTGAAGCTT
>JADGPI010000286.1 GCA_017882525.1 Thermoleophilia bacterium | reverse complement strand
GCCGCGATCCACCACGGACGAAGGTTGGAAGTGATCTGGGTCGATGCCGAGACCCTGCGCAAGGAGGAGATCACCTCGAAGCTGCAGAGCGCCGACGGCATCCTCGTCCCGGGTGGGTTCGGCATCCGCGGGATCGAGGGCAAGATCCTGTCGGCGTGCTATGCGCGAGAGAACGGCGTCCCGTATCTGGGGCTCTGCCTAGGCTTGCAGGTAGCGGTGGCTGAGTTCGCTCGACACGTTGCCGGCATGGTCGGCGCCAACTCGTCTGAGTTCGACCCGTCGACGAATTACCCGGTCATCGATCTGCTGCCCGAGCAGAAGGACATCGAGGACAAAGGTGGCACCATGCGTCTCGGCGCTTCTCCCACGAAGCTGGTGCCCGGCACCAAGGCTTTCGCGGCGTACGGAGAAGAGGTCATCTATGAGCGGCACCGTCACCGCTATGAAGTCAACAATATCTTTCGCAGCCAGCTGGTCGAAGCCGGTCTTCGCATCAGCGGCATGACCCCGGACGAGCGACTGGTGGAAGTCATCGAACTGGACGAGCATCCGTGGTTCGTAGCATGCCAGTACCATCCCGAGTTCAAGAGCAGGCCCACCAGGCCGCATCCGCTCTTCCGCGACTTCGTAGGGGCAGCGATCGCGTGCGCGTGCGGAGGGCTGGCGGACGAGGTGAAAGGCCCATGTCTGGCGACGGCGGAAGCAGAGGCGTGACGGACCTGCCCGCGCCGTCTCGCGACCGTCTCTCCGAACTGTTCCTGGAGCTGGCGAGACTTTCCAGTCCCTCTCGCCACGAGAGAGCCGTTGCCGACACGATCGTTCGATATTTGGCGGCTGTTGGCGTGAGCGTCCACGAGGACGACACTGGCCATCACATCGGCGGCGACACCGGGAACCTGTGGTGCACGATCCGCGGCACCGGACCTGCCCCCTGCCTGGCCCTCGGTGCTCACATGGACACAGTGGAGCCGACCGGCGAACTGGACCCGCAATTGGTGGACGGTGTGTTCACCAACAGAGCGCACGCCATCCTTGGTTCGGACGATAAAGCAGCAGTGGCAGCCATGGTGCACGCCACCGAGTTGCTCGTGCGCTCGGGCGAGTCTTTTCCCACTTACGAGATGTTCTTCACCGTTTCGGAAGAGACGGGTCTGGTGGGGGCGAAGCACATGGGCGAGCACGCGCTGTCAAGCCCGTTCGCCGCGGTGCTCGACTCGTCGGGTCCAGTCGGTGGGATCACGGTGAAGGCGCCCAGCCAGCAAGGACTGCAGGCGATCTTCAGGGGCCGGGCAGCGCACGCCGGCGTGGAACCGGAACGCGGCCGCAGTGCGATCCAGGCGGCCGCCAGGGCCATTTCCGCCATGAGACTGGGGCGACTCGACGAGGAGACCAGCGCCAACATCGGGGTCATCCAGGGGGGCACTGCTACCAACATCATCCCCGACTACTGCGAGATCAAGGGCGAAGCCCGGAGTCATAACGACGAAAAGCTGGCGCACACCGCGGCGGCAATGGTCGATGCCCTCCAAGAAGGCGCCGCGCAGGCCGGGGTCGATGTGGACATCAATCTCGTCCACGAATATCGAGCATTCGCGCTCACCGGCCGGGCGCCTGTGGTGCGACTGGCGAAGGCCGCCGTCGCCGCTCTCGGTCTCGAGCCCCGTCTGCTAACGGGCGGCGGTGGCTCCGACGCCAACGTCCTCAACGCCCGCGGCCTCCCTGCCGTGAACCTGGACGCCGGCATGATGCAGGTGCACAGTCCCGACGAGTACATCACCCTGGACGATCTCGAGCGCCTGTGTCGTCTCACTTTAGAGATGATCCGTCTCGCGCCGGAGTTCGCGCCCCGCGCTGCCTAGCCATTCTCTCTCAGGGAGATCTCAAAGTGACCGACGGGTCGAATCAAGCAAGGGCCATCCCGCGCGTCGTGGGCTCACGCGAAGTCTATGCGGGCAGGGTGGTCGGCCTGCGAGTGGACGAGATCACTCTGCCGAACGGGCGGACTGCCACACGCGAAGTGGTGGAGCACCCCGGGGCTGTAGTCGTGGCAGCACTTGATGCGGCGGGCTCCGTCGTTTTGGTGCGACAGTATCGCCACCCGCTGCGTCAGTTTCTACTTGAGTTGCCTGCCGGTGGGCTCGAGCCAGGTGAGGATCCAGCTGATGCCGCCAAACGGGAACTCCGGGAGGAGGTGGGGCTAGTGGCCCAGACATGGACTTCCCTTGGCTCTTTTTACTCTTCACCGGGTTTTGCCAACGAACGTCTGGACGCGTTCTTGGCCACGGATCTTTCAGAGGTAGCCGCCGATCCAGACGAGGACGAGGACATCGAGGTAGTGAGGATGCCACTGGCGGAGCTATTGGACGATCCGGCTCAAATCTCAGATGCCAAGACGCTGGCAACCCTGTTTCGTGTGCAGCAGCACTTGGCACAAGCCTGAATCAAGGCGAAGGGGGGCGTTGTATGCACGTTGGGGTGCCCAAGGAGATACGAGAAGAAGAATACCGAGTGGCCCTCACGCCGGCGGGAACCCGCGAGCTGGCCGCCCACGGCCACGAGGTGTTCATCGAGCGGGGCGCCGGTGAAGGCTCCCTTTTCTTGGACGATGCTTACGTCGCCGCCGGGGCCAAAGTCCTTCCCGACGCAGCCGCGGTCTTTTCGGAAGCCGACCTCATACTCAAGGTCAAAGAACCGCTTCAGCAGGAGTACCTGCGTCTAGAACCGCGGCACGTCCTTTTCACCTATCTTCACCTTGCGCGAGATCGCGGACTCACCCGGGGTTTGCTGGAGAGCGGCGCCACGTGTATTGCCTACGAAACGGTGCAGACGGCCGACGGGCGTCTCCCTTTGCTCACTCCCATGAGCGAGATCGCAGGCCGTCTCGCTCCGCAGATAGGCGCTTACTTTCTCGAACGCATGAGCGGCGGCAAGGGCAAGCTTCTGGGTGGGGCGACCGGGGTCAAGGCCGCTAACGTGGTCATACTCGGAGCCGGGATCGCCGGGTCCAACGCCGCCCGTCTTGCAGCTGGGATGGGAGCGCATACCAAGGTTCTGGACATAGACATCCGTGCGCTAGAGGAGTTGGAGCGGACTCTGCCGGGAGTCCAGACGCTGCACAGCGATCAACTGACCATCGAGGAGGAAGTCCACAAAGCCGACCTCGTGATAGGGGCCGTTCTGGTCTCGGGAGCGCGCACACCGGTCCTGGTCTCCGAAGTTGCCGTCAAGAGCATGCAACTGGGCTCGGTCATCGTCGATCTGAGCATCGATCAGGGGGGCTGCGTCGCCACCTCGCGAATGACCACTCATCGCAAACCGACGTTCACCGCTCACGGCGTCATCCACTACTGTGTGGACAACATGGCGGGAGTGGTGCCCGTCACCTCCACCTTGGCGCTCACCAACGCCACACTGCCGTTCATCCTGGCCCTCGCGGACAAAGGGGTAGTCGAGGCGGCGGGGTTCGACCCGGCCATCGCCCGGGGGATAAATGTCATGGAAGGAAAGGTGACTGTGGCCAACGTGGCCGAAGCCACCGGCAGCCCATATTTCCCACTCGAATACGTTCTGCCTATCGAGTACACCTAGGGCGAGCTGGACTCACTCGCGATGCAACAGACACCCGCCGCCAGCGTCGAGACCGCCCTTGCCGTATACCTCCGCGCCCTCAGACTCGAGCGGGGATTGAGCGAGCGCACCATCGACGCCTATCGACGGGACCTCACTCAACTCGATTCCTTCTTGCGAGAGCACGGCACGGACCTCGAACGCGCCGAGGCTGAGGATCTGAGGGTCTTTCTGGCGGCGCATGATTGGCGTTCGGCTACACGGGCCCGCAAGACCGCGGCAATGCGCTCCTTCTACCGTAGCAGGCTGTTGTCAGGGGCGTCCGCCAAGGACCCAACGCAGAGCCTCGCCACCCCTCGCCACGAGTCCAACCTGCCTCACGTGCTCTCGGTGCAGGAGGTTGAGCGCCTGCTCGAGAAACCAAGAACCACTCCGAACGGTCTCCGCGACCGGGCTATGCTCGAGGTTCTCTATGGTGCCGGGTTGCGGGCTTCGGAGGTGTTGCGGCTGCGGCTCCAGGACATCGATCTGGACGTGGGCTTCGTCCGTGCGATCGGCAAGGGGGACAAAGAGAGAGTGGTCCCTTTGGGACGCAAAGCGCTTGAGGCTTTGCGGGCGTACAACGAGCGTGGACGGCCGTTCCTCGGTGGTCCAGGCAGACTCAAGTCCGGCGAGCTCTTTCTCAATGTCCGGGGGCGCAGACTGTCGCGCCAGGGGCTCCACCTCATCATCAAACGTTACGCGCGGGAGGCAGGCCTGCCCGGCGATGTCTCCGCCCATACCTTGAGACATTCTTTCGCCACCCATCTGCTTGAAGGGGGCGCGGACCTACGCGCGGTTCAGGAGATGTTGGGTCACGCCGATCTTTCCACCACGCAGATCTACACGCACGTCTCCACAGCCCATCTGCAGAAGGTCTACCGCGAAGCGCACCCTCGCGCTCGCTCGCAAAAGGAGTAGGGTGGGGCGATTCGTCTTCATGATGTTGGACGGTGTGGGGGTGGGAGCGCTGCCGGACGCCGCAGACTATGGGGACACTGGATCGAATACGCTCGGAAACCTCGCCCGTGTGGTCGACCTCGAGCTGCCTTTTCTCCAAAAATCAGGATTGGGCAACATCCTGCCTCTGACCGGCGTGCCGCCGGTAGCGCATCCACTGGCCATGGTCGGACGACTGGCTCCTCACTCCGCCGGCAAAGATACCACCGTGGGGCATTGGGAGCACATGGGGCTCGTCACCCCGGTACCGTTCCCGACCTATCCCGATGGTTTTCCCGAGGAAGTCCTGCGGCCCTTCCGTGACCTGATCGGGCGTGGCATCCTTGGCAACTATCCGGCTTCCGGCACTCAGATCATCGATGACCTCGGTGCCGAACACGTTGCCAACGGCTTTCCCATCGTGTACACGTCCGCGGACAGTGTCTTTCAGATAGCGGCGCACGTGGACGTGGTGCCACTTGCCCAGCTCTACGAGTGGTGCGAGATCGCGCGGCGCCTCCTCACTGGGCGCCACGCGGTGGCGCGAGTCATCGCACGGCCGTTCACCGGCTTTGCGGGAGCCTTCACCCGTACGAAGGACCGACGCGACTTCTCGCTGGCTCCTCCTGCGCCCATCTACTTGGATCTGCTGGCCGAGGCTGGCATCCCGATCCACGCGTTCGGCAAGATCAATGAGATATTCACCGGCCGAGGCATCAGTAGTTCGCGCAAAGTTGCGTCCAACGACGACAACCTTGCCCAAGTGCTCGATGCTTTGCACGAGGTGGAACAAGGCTTGATCTTCACCAATCTGGTCGATTTCGACATGGCCTGGGGCCACCGCAACGATGTCGATGGATTCGCCGGCGGTCTCGCCGCGGTAGACTGCGCCTTGCCCGGGATACTGGCGGCGCTGGCACCCGATGACGCCTTGCTCCTGTCTGCAGATCACGGGGTGGACCCCACTACCTTGTCCACCGATCACAGCCGGGAATATGTTCCTCTATTGCTCTATCCGCGGCCTCCTTCGGCTCGCCCTGCATGTTATGAAGGTGACTTCGCCGACACGGGCGCGACGATCTATGCCGCTCTCACCGGCCGACTCCCCACGCTTGCCGGCAAGTCGTTGTTAGTGCAACGGCCCAGTCGCGGCTGGCGGCAATACCCCTCCGTTCAGGCCGCGCCAGTAGAGGGCGGCAGGCGTCTCCTCGGCCGCGTAGGCCCGTCGGAAGCGGCCGAAGCTGCCGCCTGGCTGCAGGACCGGTTCGGGGCTGCGCCCGAGCTTGCCGTCGTGCTTGGCTCCGGCCTGCAAGATCTTTTCGCGACTGGCGGGCCGTCTGCGGCGACCGATGACGTGCCGTATGCCGCGATTCCGCACTGGTGCGCCAGCGCTGTCCTCGGCCATCCCAATACCCTTCTGATCTCAGAGTGGGAAGGGCAGAGACTGGTGGCCCTCAAAGGGCGTCTCCATGGTTATGAAGGCTTCGATCTGAGCGAGCAGCAGTTGCACGTGCGCTCGCTCGCGCGCTGGGGGGTACGGCGGCTCGTCGTCACGAACGCCTGTGGAGCAGTGGATCCCGGCCTCGAAGCCGGAGACATCGTCCTCGCTACCGAGATCCTCGATCTTCAGTCGGCCGTTCCCGGTGGCTACCCGCTCAAGCTGGAGGCCGCCGGCGCGCACCTCGCCGAAGCGCTCCAAGACTCGTGCGCGCCGGCTTCGGCACCTACGACGGCCCAGCCTTCCTCTGCGCCGCCCATGCTGACGACGGGGGTCTACGCGGCGGTCCCCGGGCCTCAATACGAGACAGCGGCGGAGATCGGACTGTTGCGGAGCCTTGGAGTTGCCGTAGTGGGGATGTCCACCGCCGCTGAGGTCCGGGCGGCGCAGGATGAAGGGCTTCAAGTGGCCGTGCTCGCCGTGGTGACCAACCCGGGCGCCACTTCGGGGGAGCACTCGGGCGTACCCCGGGATTTCGAGGATCAGCACCGGCGCGTGCTTGCCTCCGCGGACCTGGCAACCGACCGCGTTCGACGGGCTTTGAGCTGCGTGCTCGAGGCTTGGGGAGACGATGCCGGCCGCCAGTCGCACTGACGCCCGGGCCGGTGGAGCAGCCGGCGAGGGGGCTCGCGAGCGCCTATCCTTTTCCCCGGTATACTCTTGTCCTATGACAGCACCGACCTCATTGATGCACGTTCCCGTCGTCATCACGACCCATCAGAACGCGGACTTCGATGCACTTGCCGCGTCGGTGGGCGCCTCGCTTCTCTACCCTGGCGCCAAGATCGTCTTTGCGGGCTCGCTCAACCCCAACGTGCGGGAGTTCGTGTCCTTGCACGGCGAGACGCTCCCCATCGTCACTTTGCGCGCGATCGACCAGACGAAGATCGAGCGGCTGATCGTCGTCGACACGGCGGATCCGGAGCGAATCGGCGACTTGGGCGCTCTCTTCGGCCGTTCCGGCGTGGAGGTGGTGATCTTCGACCACCACGAAGGCGAGAATCCCGTGCGTCCAGCGTTCGTCCGTGGGGAGAATTGGGTCCTTTCGACCGACGGAGCCCAGGCCTCATCGATGATCCACATACTGCTGGAGCGAGGGGTCGAGATCGGGCGCCTCGAAGCGACTATCTGCGCGCTGGGGATCCATGAAGACACGGGGTCGCTCACCTACCCGCGCACGACCATTCGTGACGCGGAGATGCTCGCTGTCTGTATGCGCCTGGGCGCGTCTCAACCTCTCATCGAGCGATACCTTCACAGCGCTCTCACCCGGGAGCAGCGGGAGATCCTCATGCGCCTCGTGGACGCCGTCCGCGTCGAAAGGGTGCGCGGTCTCGACATCCACATGGTGACCCTCGACGTTGAGGGCTACGTCGACGGGTTGAGCGT
>JADGPI010000285.1 GCA_017882525.1 Thermoleophilia bacterium | reverse complement strand
TGAGGCATCCGGATGTCCAAGATCATGAGGTCGGGGTGAAACTCCTCGATGAGCTCCACCACCTGGCGCGGATCGGACGTGCCCCAATGTCGCGGGAAACCGCCGGAATCGAGTACGCGCCGCATAAGGCGCACGATCGGCTCTTCGTCATCCACCACCAGGATACCGGCGCTTTTGATGGTCTCCTCGTCCATTCCGCTCCCGTCACATCGTTTCCGTGGCCCTCAGAACGATATACAGGGCTCAGAGTGTTCATCGGGCTTGGGAGGCCGAAGCTTTAGCGGACTCTTGTTCTCGAGGCACCCGGTTTTGGGCTCGCGGCCCCCTTGATAGCTCCCCAAGCTTGGCCTTATACTTCGGGCCGATCAGGCAGCTCAGGCGGAAGGGTCCGGCAGGGACCCGGGCCGGGGCGTAGCCGGGCTTCGAGGGATCGAGCAGCAGGCGCGAGCTCTGCGGGACTTAAGGGTTTCCGCAGGGCTTTTTGTCGTCTACGGAGGGTAGCTGGTGAACGAACTTGCCAAGAAGAAGACCAGCGTGGCGATCTTGTCCGTGTTGTCCAACAGCGGGCTCATCGTCCTCAAGGTCATCGTGGGGCTGCTGATAGGGTCGGTCTCGATCCTTTCGGAGGCGATCCACTCGGCGATCGACCTGCTGGCCGCGATCATCGCGTTCTTTGCAGTCAGGACTTCGAGCAAGGAGGCCGACGAGCATCACCCCTACGGTCACGGGAAGTACGAGAACATTTCCGGCACGATCGAGGCGATCCTCATCTTCGTCGCGGCCATATGGATCATCTACGAGGCCGTTCACAAGTTCCTCAAGCCGGGCGTGGTCCAGACTCCTGTCTGGGGGGTCGCCGTGATGTTCATCTCGGCCGCCGTGAATATCGTCGTCTCCAAGCGGCTGTTCAAAGTGGGGAAGGAGACGGACTCGGTCGCCTTGCAGGCGGATGCGTGGCATCTGCGCACCGATGTGTACACCTCACTCGGCGTGATGCTCGGCATGGCCGCCATTATGATCGGCAGGCTGGTGTCGCCAAGCACCGATCTCAACTGGATCGACCCCACGGTCGCCGTCCTCGTGGCGGTCATGATCATGTACGCCGCCTACAACCTCACCCGGGAATCGGCGCGCGACTTGCTCGACGTGAGCCTGCCCGCCGAAGACATCCAGTGGATCCACGACTATGTCGCCAGTATCAGCCCGCCGGTGCGGAGCATCCACAAGATGCGCACTCGCAAGGCCGGGTCGCAGCAGTTCATCGACTTCCATCTCACCGTGGACGAGACCATGACGGTAGCGGAATCGCACGCGCTGGGTGACGAGATCTGCATCGCCATCAAGGAGCGTTTTCCGAACGCCAACGTTCAGATCCATATCGAGCCCTGCGCCTTGGAGTGCACCGACTCCTGCGTGGCCGGGTGTTTGGTCGATCCGGCGGAGCGCCTTGCGGTCTTGCCGCAGGTGATAGACGCCACGGAGACGAAAGAAGCGCCAGACGAGACCAACACGATAGCCGCGAGCACGGAACCGGACTAGGCCCGGCCCGGCGACCTGGAGGGGGAAATGACAGAAAGCAGGCAAGAAGCTCCGTCGGCGGCTCTCGGCCGCCGACTGATCGACGCGGCTTTGCGCAGCGGCGCCGACTCACTGGACGAGGCTGCCGCAAAACAGCTCTTCTCGCTGTATGGGGTGCCTGTGACCCCCGGCGCGGTAGCGGCCACGGTCGAGGACGCGGTCCGCGAGGCCTCGCGAGTCGGGTTCCCGGTAGTGATGAAGGGAGCCACCGGCCGTGTCCAGCACAAGACCGAGGCCGGCCTCGTGCTCCTGGGCGTAGCTGACGAGGAAGCGGTGCGCCATGCGTTCCGTGCCCTGACAGAGCGCGCAGCGGCCGCGGGAGTCGGACCTCTCGACGGCGTCCTCGTCGAGCGTATGATCACTGGAAAACGTGAGTTCGTAGTGGGCATGACCCGGGATCTTCTGTTTGGGCCGGTGATCATGTTCGGGCTGGGGGGGATCCTGACGGAGGCTCTCCACGACGTGGCGTTCGCGGTGGCCCCACTCGAGGAAGCGGACGCGGCTGAGCTTCTCGATCAGATCAAGGGCAAAGTCTTGCTCGATGCGTTTCGGGGAGCCCCTGCCGTCGACCGGCACCAACTCGTCAAAGTGATCCAAGCGGTGAGCCAGATGGCCGCGGACCATCCGGAGATCCGCGAGATAGACATCAACCCACTGCTTATCGACGGCTCTCAGCCGGTGGCGGTGGACGCCCTCGTATCGCTGGGGCCTCCGGTCACGCCTTCCACCCGGGCACCCGCCGACGAATCGGAGTTGCACGCGCTGGTGGCGCCCCGGAGCGTGGCGGTGGTCGGAGCTTCAGCCGATAGCTCGAAGTGGGGCGGCATGGTGGTGGCCAACCTGCTGTTGGGCGGGTTCGATGGCCCCGTCTACCCCGTGAACCCCAAGGGCGGTACCATCCTGGGACTACCGGTCTTTCCCACCGTCGCCGACCTACCCGAGGTGCCGGACCTGGTGCTCGTCACCGTGCCGGCCTCCCTGGTCGAGCAGGTGGTGGACGAGTGTGGGCGGAAGGGCGTGTCGGCTGTTGTGGTGGTTTCCGCCGGGTTCTCCGAGCTTGGTGCGGAAGGGCGTGCGCTCGAAGACCGGGTGGTCGAGGCCGCTGCCCGCCACGGCATGGCCCTGGTGGGTCCGAACTGCATGGGAGTGATCTCCGCGCATCATCGGCTGTACGCCACGGGCTTCATGGTACTTCGGCCTGATCCCGGCGGCGCGAGCTTCGTATCGCAGTCCGGCAATCTCGGCACGCAATTGCTCGCCGCCGCTGAGCGGCGCAAGGGGGGCATCGGCAAGTTCATCGGGGTGGGCAACGAGGCGATGATCGACGCGGTGGACTTCATCCACTATCTCGGCAGCGACCCAGAGACGAGCGTCATCGTCGCGTACATGGAAGGCTTCGACGACGGGCGCCGCCTGCTCGAGGTGACTCGAGCCACCAGCCTCAAAAAGCCGGTGGTAGTGCTGCGGGGCGGCATGAGCGCATACGGGCAGAAAGCGGCCGCTTCCCACACCGGGGCGATGGCCTCATCGGCCGCTGTTTTTGGGGCCGCGGCTCGTCAGTCGGGGATGATCGTCACCACCGATCCCGACGAGTTCATGGACTTGACCTTCGCGCTGTCGTACCTGCCGCTGCCCCGGGGCAAACGGGTAGCAGTGCTCACCATGGGCGGCGGTTGGGGCGTCTTGGTGGCCGACGAGGTGGCCCGAAGCGGGCTGGAATTGGCCGAGCTGGGCCCGGATGTGGTGGAAGCGTTGAACGGAGTCTTGCCCGCGTTTTGGAGCCATGGAAACCCCGTCGACCTGGTGGCGACTGTCACGGCGGGCGTGCCTGAAGCGGCCCTCGAGGCCGTGGTCGCGAGCCCTGATGTGGACGCTGTCATCGTACTCGGGGTGGTGGGCAGCCTGGGCGAGAGCCGCCACGCCTCGGAGGAGATCGAGAGGCTGAAGATGGCTCACACGGGTGACCCATCCGGGAGAGGAACGAATGCGGATGCGCTGGCGAGAGAAGCGGACGGGGTCGGCGTGGAGCCGGAGTTGAGCGAGCGAGAGGTTGCATTCCTCGAGCGGTCGTCGGTGCTCATGCAGGAGCACTGCAAGCCCATCGTGAGCGTGGCGATCAAACCCCTGGACAAGTCGGTTTTTTCGGGCGCGGGTCGTTTCTCCGCGCTTGTGTTGCCGTCACCGCTTCGGGCCGTGCGGGTGGTGGGCAAGATGGCCGACTACTCGGGTTACCTCAAGAAGAAGGGCAGGGAAGCTCCCTGCTGATCTCCCGTGCGGAGCGGGGGAGCGCCCTGATGGCCGCGGGTTCGCGCTACTGGACGATTATGGTCCCAAGCATGTTGGGGTGGATGCTGCAGTAGTAGGCGTAGGTGCCCGCCTGCGTGAACTTGAAGCTGAAGGTGCCTCCCGAAGCCAGCAGGCTGCTCTTGAACTCGCCCTTGTTCGCGACCACATCGTGTTGCATGGGGTCCTGGTTCACCCAGGTCACCGTCTGTCCGACTTTGATGGTCAGCGTGGCCGGGTCGTAGGCTGTGTTCTTCATGATGACCTGTGGCCCACTTGCGGTGGACGTGGCCGTGCCGGCGCTCGTTGTAGTAGTCGACCCACCGCATGCGGCGAGGACCGTGGCGGCGACCATGATCAACATGAGCGCGATACCCGCTCCGGCCAGCTTCCCGTGCCAACGTGTCGTGCTCCGATGAGCTTGGTCGGATGGTCTTCTCCAGCTCTTCATGCTTCGAGCTCCTCTCGTATTGTGGAAGTCTGTGATCGCGCGTCGGCCGACATGCGTGATGTACGGACGCAGGAGACTTGACTCCTGATTCCCCCGCACGGTCGGATTCAACCGCGGGCCCGGTGTAGCATTGAAGGCATGGGCGAATCGGACACCTTGGAAGTCTCACGTCTCCTACCACAGGGGATCGCGGCTGCGCTGGTGGCAGAGGGGGGGCGCGTCTCTTTCGCCCGGTTTATGGAACTCGCTCTGACCCACCCACAGGATGGGTACTACTCGAGAACGACCCGGCTGCTCGGGCATCGGGGTGACTTCACCACTGCTCCGCGGCGCTCGCCGGTGTTCAACCGGACCGTGGCCCGCCTCCTGACCGACCTGGTGGACGCGGGGCGCTCGGAAGGCGCGGGGGGCGCGGAAGCCGCGGCGCGCTCGGAAGGCGTCAGTAGCCCGGAAGGCGGTGTGCGCCGTCTGCCGGTCATCGAATTGGGCGGAGGCGAGGGTGACCTTGCGGCGGCCGTTTTAGGGCAATGGGACGGAGAGCGCCCGGACCTGCGGGACGCAATCGTGTACTCGATCGTCGAGATAGGTGAAGAACTCAGGTGCAAGCAGAGGTCAGCTTTGCAAGAGGCGATGCGGCATGGGTGGCGGGTGATGTGGGCGCGCGGTATCGCGGGACTTGCAGGCCGAGATGGAGACGGGCCGGCTCCTGGGTCCGCGGTGGTCTTCGGCAATGAATTCCTGGATGCGCTCCCGGTGCATCTGGTGGACGTGAGCGGTCCGGCCGTACGCGAAGCGTGGGTGAGGGTGGTGCCCGTGAAGTCCGGCGAGGTCGGCGCGGATGGCGCCGCTGACACGGGCGGGGCCGCTGATGCGGCTGGCGCCGCTGACACGGATGGCGCCGCTGACTCGGCTGGTGTCACAAGGTACCTGTGCGTCCAGGAGTGGGGCGAGGT
>JADGPI010000284.1 GCA_017882525.1 Thermoleophilia bacterium | reverse complement strand
GACATGCGCCGCATGAACGCCATCGAGATCGATGAGAAGAACGGCATCGCCATCGTGGAGCCGTACGTCATCCACGCCCAGTTGCACGCGGAGGCCCTCAAGCTCGGCTGGACCTGCAACATCATCGGCGCCGGCTGTTCCTGTTCGGTGGTGGCTGCCGCCTGCGCCTATATGGGCATGGGGCCCGGCGCGTACTGGATGGGCGGGCACGCCGAGAATGTGCTGGGAATGGAATGGGTCACCCCCAACGGCGATATCGTCCGCAGTGGCTCGCTCGGCTCTGGTGACGGTTGGTTCAACAGCGAGGGCCCCGGCCCGAGCGTGCGCGGTATCATGCGCGGCGCCCTTGGCCAGCGCGGCGGACTCGGCGTGTTCACCAGATGCGCTATCAAACTGGTGAATTGGTCGGGATCGACCGACTGGCAGGTGACCGGCACCGTCCCCGCGTACCGGCTGCCCGTGCACGAGACCATGCGGGCATACACGCTGGCCGTCCCCACCTGGGACGCCTGGGCCGATCTCTACTACAAGATCTACGACAACGAACTTGGGTTCATCTTCCACCGCCAGTTCAACCTGGCCGGCGCCGACCTCGCCCCGGCCTTCTGGCTCATGTACAACGATCCCACCAAGAAGCTCAGCGACGTCCCGGAGATGGTCAAAGAACCGGGTATGGCCGAACTCACCGAGCAGATGCGCATCTCCTTCCAGCTGGTCATGGCTGGCCGATCGGTGGCCGACATCGAGCTGCAGGACGAGATCCTGGACGACATTCTGGCGGAAGTCGGCGGCTGGAAAGTGGAGCGGTATTGCGAGAAGGACATGGCGGAGTTCACCAACCTGTACATGAACCGGCTGGGCCACAAACACATCAACTTCGTCTGGGTGGGCGGCTACATCGGCAGCTGGATGCAGATCGGCACCCCCGACTGGGTGAAGGGCTACATCCCCACCGGCATCGCCGGGTTGGAGCGCGACGCCATGGACGGTGACCTGGTGCAGTGCGGCGGCGACGCCATGATGGGGCCTGGCAGCGCGTATCCGGGCGGCGGGCTCGTCGGCCTGGAGCAGTTCGTCTCCTACGACCCATTCGACGAGGCGTCCACCCGAGCCGGCATCAAGCACATGGAAGATGCCATCACCGACGCTGTCGCCATCGGGTATCCGCCCGGCAAAGAGGCTATGTACCTGGAGATGGGCCACAGCGACGACCGAACGTTCAAGAAGTGGGCCGCCGCCAAACAGCCGTTCACCTTTATCTTCCAGCGGAAGATCAAAGAGCACTTCGACCCTAACGACATCGGCGACCGGATGTACAACTACATCCCCGAGGAGTACGAGTCGCCGAAGTAGGGCTAACGGTACTCGAGACCGCTCCCTCCGAGAGAAGCTATCTCACGAAGGTGACGAAATCGTCCACGGCCAGCCTGGTCCGCGGGAAGCGGTTCACCGGGGCATCGTTGTCCGGGTAGCCGATAGCTATGGTTATCAAGATCTTATGCTTGTCGGTGCCGGGAAGGAGCTTGTGGAGTAGTTCCGCGTTCCGTGCGACGCCACCCGCGATGCAGGTGCCGAGGCCTCGCGACTGCGCTGCCAGACAGACGGCCATGGAGAACAGGCCGGCGTCGAAGCAACCGTAGGCGTCCGAGACGCCTTCCTCAAACGTGAGCACCAGCAGTGTGGGAGCCCCGAAGACGGCGGCCCCGGCCACCGTGGGGGACACCGGCGGGTCGGCCGGTCTGATGCCCATCTTGGCTTCTTCTGCCGCGATGAAGGATGCCCTCGCCTGGAACAGCGCCTGCTGACGGGCCATGAGGGCCGGCGGAAGACCAGTGCCCGGCGGGAAGTCCGGCTTCGGCTCCACTTCGGACTCCGCGTACTGCCTCAGTTCGGCCTTGAATCTTTCCAGAGGTTCGCCGGACACGGCGTACACGTTCGTCGACTGAGTGTTGGTTGCGGATGGCGCCCAGCGCGCTTCGGCCAGTATCTCCCTGAGCACCTCATCCGGGACCTGATCCGGTTTGTACTTGCGGATGGCTCGTCTTCCAAGAATCGCCGCGCTCGTGTGCAGGCCCATTCCCGTCACCTCGTTTCGCTCGCCAACGCATCGTCGTCACTATACCTTACGTAACATGGATAAATAATGTTGACCGCACCGACTTCCTCGTATAGCATAGCTGCGTCTGGCGGCTCGTGCGCAGCCGGACGGGGAGAGACGAAGTCTTTCGAAGGGGGAATCGACATCGCAGCTGCATTGACGACAGCCGCACTGGAGAAGAGGACCGGCGTGCCGCGCACGACGATCTACTTCTACATTCGCCAGGGGTTGCTCCCTGAACCGCAGAGAACTGCTACGGGGCGATCCCTCTTCGGCGAGCAGCATGTGGATATTCTCTGGAAGATCGGGGAGCTGAAGCACCGTGACTACTCACTGCCCGAGATCAAGAAGGCCCTTAGCCGGGAGCTTGAGCAGGCTCGCGAGACAGGCGTCGATCTGGAACAGCTCGAGATGGAGCGGATGCGCTCGGCCATCATCGAGGCGGCCAGCGAAGAGTTCGAGACGAACGGTTACAAGGGCACTCACGTTATGGCCATCATCCAGAAGATGGACATCAACCCGCACATCTTCTACCGATATTTCCCAAGCAAATTGGACCTTTTGCTGGAATGCTTCAAAGCCGCTACGCCTCTGCCCCTTGCCGGCACGGCCCGAGACGTCGTGGACAATACCGAGATAGGCGAGAACGTGGTTCGTGGCCTCGCCAGCGATAACAGATGGGTCCATCTGAGTGCGGCTCTCACTGAGGCCGTGCGCGCGGAAGGCCCCATTCTTCCGGATATCGCACACCGGCTGGCTCAAGCGTGGGATGCGATCATTATCAACGTACTGCGGGACTTGGAACGGGTGCGAAAGCCGGATGCTCTGCCTCTGCCCGTGCCCGAGGAGTTGCTCGCCTATAGTATGTTCGGTGCATACCGCAGCACCACCATGAGGGCGTCCTGGGACGAGAGGTTCACCGCGGAAGATCTCATGAGGACGCAACTCTTCCTGTTCTTCGCCATCATCGCGGCCGTAAGCGGCGAGGTGGATCTGGGCCCCCGCATGGAGAAATTCGGCCCCGCGGTTCACGAAGCAGCTGCAAGGGTGCACGGCATCCCTCATGCCCTCTAGAAAGACCTAGCGCGAGCAACGGCCGTCCGACAGCTCCATTTAATGAACATCTCGTAATCGCGTTAAATAACGTTGACACGTGGGTTGTCTTCTTGTAGGATGGCCCCCGTTGGGGTAGGTGACCAGATCGAGCAGCGGAATGCTCGGTTCGGCGCAGTCGGAGGGGGTGGAGCCTCGAAGAACGCATGCCACGGCAGGGAAGTCTCTAACGGCTATAGAGCGAGCGCTCTATCTAAGCCGTTGAACGAACAAGTGAGTCACAGGGATCAGAGGGGGTTTTAGTGAGCGATCAGCACCCAGTCGAAGAATCGAGCACGGTCAGCCGCAGACAGTTCCTCAAACTGGCCGGCGTCGCCGGCGCGACCGTTGCGGTCGCCGGCGGGCTCGGCGGCGCGCTTGCCGCGTGCGGCAGCGGGACTACCACCACCACAGCGGCTGCAGCTACCACCACGACGGTGGCTGCCGGCGGCGGCAGCGCGGTCATCAAGATTGGCAACCTCACCGACTTTGCCATTCCTCCGCTGGTGAACACCCGCAAGGCGCTCGAAGCTGTGGTCGCGGGCGTCAACGGCGACGGCGGCTGGAAAGTGGGCGACACCACCTACACGCTCGAACTCATCAGCTACGACACCAAATCCGACCCGAACACCGCGCGTTCGGCTGTCGAGCGGCTCATCAGCCAGGACAAAGTCAACGTCATCTTCGGCGATCAGACTGCGTCCAACTGGGCCACCGAGACCGAAGCGGCCAAAGTCCTCGCCCTGGTGGGCACCCCGCTCAAAGACGTCTACAAGCCCGAGTACAAGTACACTTACGTCACCAGCAAGCTCCCGACCGAAGCTCCGGTCCGGCTCGGCTGGCTGCCGACCTACAAGGGCGCGGCAATCAGCAAGTACGTCCTCATCTTCCCGGACGACCCGCCCGGCCAGAACCAGATGAAAGACGTCGTCAGCACGCTGACCGCTCTCAATCAGAAGTTCGAGAGCGTCACGTTCGCGGCCAGCACCACCGACTTCAGCGCCGTGGCCACCAAAGCGCTCTCGCTCAACGGCGACTGCGTGATCATCGGCGGCAGCCCGATCATGTTCGGCCAGATGTACCGCGCCCTTTCTGCGGCCGGCTCCAAGGCCTTTGTCACTATTACTGCTGAAGTCTCACTGGGCGAACTCAACACCACCATCCCGCTCACCGAACTCGACGGCACCATCGTCGGCCTCATGAGCTGGGACACCGACAGCCCGAACGCGGTGTGCAAGGAAGTCGTCGCCTACTACACCAAGAAGTACGGCAAGTGGGACGACCCGAGCTTTGACATCGACACCTTCTATGCCTTCAAAGCAGCCCTCTTTGCTGCCGGGGCCGCCGACAACGACAAGATGGCGGCGGCCCTCGGCGGCGGGCTCGCGTTCGACGGCCCGCACGGCGCCTCCAAGATGATCCCGCGCGCGGACGCCGGCGTTGCCGACCGTACTGTGTGCCTCATCATGGAATACGCGGACTGCACCCTCATGGGCGGGAAAGCGACCAACTTCAAGTCCGTCTCTTTGGCCGACTCGGAGAACTTCGCTCTGACCTGCTGGGGCACCAAGAAGTAGTCTTCAGGGACTCCTTCTCACGCAAACTGATGTTCAGCCCCTGGGGCCCGGGAGGGCCCCAGGGGCGTCCATCGCTCGACAGAGGATGAGGCAGTGACACCAAGCGTATTCGCACAACTTATCTTCAACGGCATAGCCATCGGACTGGTCTATGTCTTCATGGCTTCCGGGTTCAACCTCATCCTGTCAGTCACCGGTATCTTCTTCATCACCTTCGGGATGTTCTACGCCTTGGGCGCGTACACCACATGGTGGTTGGTGGCGGTGGGGCACCTCCCGTATTTCGTGGGCGTGGCCATCTCTACGGTCGGCACGGCGGTCGGCGGCGTCATCCTGTACTTGCTCGTGATGCGCAAGATCCGCACCGGTGAGCAGGCGATGCTTCGCGTGCTCATCGCGTCCATCATGTTGGTGACGCTTCTTACCCAGTTCGTGCTGCACGTGTTCGGTACCAGTCCGCGCGGCATCCAGCCGG
>JADGPI010000283.1 GCA_017882525.1 Thermoleophilia bacterium | reverse complement strand
GTGGTCATCCTGAAGGGCTGGCGCTTGCAACATGAGGAGGGTACCGACGGGGTCTGGTATGCCTCCTCGCCACAAGAAGCCCTAACTATCATCCGCGAGGCGCTCCGTCCAAAGCCGGCCCAGTGAGTCACACACCGCCCCCGCGCGATCGGGACACCGACGAGCTGATCCACCGCTTCCGGACGCGGCGGGCACGGAGGAAGCGACTCGTGCTCATAGCGACAGTGATCGTGGTCCTTATCGTCGTAGGAGGAGGGGCCACTGCACTCGCCTTGGCCCTCTCAGACCATTCCAGCGGACTTGCCGGGAATACCACCAGCCTCACCGTCGCGGGCACCGGCAGCACGACCTCGGGTGAGGGCCCGGCTTCTTCGATCGCACAGACCGGCGGCACCGGTTCCACAGGCACCGGCTCGACCGGCGGCCCGGGCGCTTCGGGCCCGGGCGCCTCTACTGACTCCACCTCGGCCGACGGTTCCTCGTCATCCACGGGGTCCTCGTCATCCACCTCCGTCGCCGCCAAGCAGACCACCACTTCGGGGGCCACCACGTCCACCACCCACGCAGGCACCACCACCAGCACGGCCGGCTCAACCGCGGCTTCGGCCAAAGTCGTGGTCATCGACCCGGGACATCAGGCCAAGGGAGACTCCTCACTCGAGCCGGTCGGTCCAGGATCCAGCACCGAGAAAGCCAAGGTCTCTTCGGGGACTGCGGGAGTGGTCACCAGGGTGCCCGAGAGCAAGCTGGCTCTCGCGGTGGGACTGAAGCTCAGGGACTCGCTGCAGGCGCATGGCATCAAGGTGCTTATGACGCGCACCACACAGGACGTCAACATCTCCAACATCCAGCGCGCTCAGTTCGCCAACAAGAACCACGCCGACCTGTTCGTCCGGGTGCACGCCGACGGCGCGGACGACCAGTCCACTCACGGCATCCACGTCCTCTACCCAGCCACGATCAAAGGCTGGACCGACGACATCGCGGTCCAGTCCAAGAAAGCGGCGCAACTGGCTCAACAGGATCTCATCGCCGCCACCGGGGCCCAGGACCGCGGCATCGATGCCCGCGGCGACATGAGCGGCTTCAACTGGGCCGACGTACCGGCCATCATCCCGGAGATCGGCTTCATGACCAATCCCACCGAGGACAAGCTGTTAGAGACAGCGGCCTACCAAGACAAGATAGTCCAAGGCCTCACCAAGGCGATCCTTGCCTTCCTCGGCGTGAAGTGATCCCCCCCGGCGGGCAAGACCCAAGGAGAGTGACTGTTTGAGCACGTTGACGGTAGTGGGAGCAGGGTACGTGGGGCTGGTCACGACGGCCTGCATGGCCGAGTTGGGCCATTCGATAGTGGCGATGGATCTGGACGAGGAGAAGATCCGCGTTCTCAGCGAGGGTGGAGTGCCCATCTACGAGCCGGGCCTGGCCGACTTGATCGCCAAGAACCGCGAGCGCATCCAGTTCACCACGGACCCGGTTTTCGCCTACCGTGCCGGCGAGTTCATCTTCATCTGCGTCGACACGCCACCGAGTCACTCGGGCGACGCCGATCTCTCGCGGATATGGCAGGCGGTGGACAACTTGCCGCCGGATGAAGGCGAGCACGTGCTCGTCACCAAATCCACGGTTCCCGTGGGCACGGGAGCCGCGGTGCAGGCGGAGCTGGCCGCACGCGGGTACGCACACATCGGATACTCGTCCAACCCGGAGTTCCTTCGCGAAGGGTCGGCGCTCCAGGACTTCATGTTTGCCGACCGGGTGGTCGTGGGCGCGGACGATCCCGCCGTCGCCGACCAGGTGGCCGCGCTTTACCGCGGCCTCGACTGCCCGGTGGTCAAGACCGACGTCGCTTCGGCGGAGATGATCAAGTACGCCTGCAACGCCTTCTTGGCCACCAAGATCAGCTTCATCAACGAGATCGCCAATGTATGCGAGGTCACGGGAGCCGACGTCTCCGTGGTCGCCCACGGGATGGGACTCGACCATCGCATCGGCCCTCATTTCCTTCAGGCCGGCATCGGCTATGGGGGCAGCTGCTTCCCCAAGGATGTCTCCGCCCTCAAGCAGATCGCAGGAAACTCGGGCTACCACTTCCAGCTTCTGGGAGCAGTCATCGAGGTCAACGAGCTGCAGAAGCGCCGGGTCATCGGCAAGTTGAAGCGTTTGCTGGGCAACGAGCTGCGTGGGAAGCGCGTGGCGCTACTGGGACTATCCTTCAAGCCCAACACCGACGACATCCGCCAGGCTTCGTCGATAGTCTTGGCCGGCCGCCTTGAGGCAGAGGGCGCGCAAGTGGTCGCGTACGACCCACTCGCCATGCCACAGATGCAGAAGTTGCTCCCCCGAGTCGCGTACGCCGCCTCCCCCATGGACGCTCTGCAGGGGGCCGACGCGTGCGTGCTGGTAACCGAGTGGCAGGAGTTCCTCGATCTCGATTGGGCTCAGGTGAAGGAAGTCATGCGCGAGCCTATCGTGATCGACGGGCGTAATGCCTTAGACGCGGCCGGTCTGGTGGGTCTCGGTTTCACCTACGAAGGCGTCGGCACCCGCACGCCACGGTCATAGCAGGAGAACCTGCGGGAGCGGATGATGCGTCTCGCTGAAGTATTGTCGTTCTTGCGAAGGTCGCCAAGGGGGCCGCGTCTGTTCCCCCCCGGTGTGCCCCGAGTGCGCCAGTGGCTCGTCGCCGGCGTGTTGGGGGCCTTGGTGGTGGCCTCGCTCGTCCCGTTGTGGGATGTCTGGCAGGTGAACCTGGCGGGCATCCTGGTCAACCGGGCGGTGGCCGGGCCGGCCGATCTGAGTCCGCAGGCCCGGAAGTCTGCGCTGGTCGAAGCCATGGCCATGATGGAGAAGGCGGCGGCTCGAGGGCCACACAATGCCGCACACGAGATCCCCATCTGGAGGACCTACGGGGCCGCGGCCAGCCTTGACCCGTCCATTCACGCATTCGACCTGCTCTTTCGCTCCCGCAACGTGGGCCGCGTGGACCGCGTCGGCGAGCTGTGGCTCGGCGAGGTGGCTGACGCGATCGGCAATATCAAAGAGGCTGAAGTCGTCTACAGCCGCATCGACGCCAGCAACCTCCTCATAGATCGGGCGGAGGCCGCGCTCCAAGCGGGCAAGAAGGATGTCGCGGCCACTCAGTACCACCTGGCGTACGTCAGCCTGGAAGCGGCCATACAGCGGGACCGCGAGCAAAAGCTCCAACTCGATCGCACCGGCTCCGCCCCATCCGCCGCCGCGACCCTCATGAGCCAACCCAGTGAGCGAGTCACGTCTCTGTACCGCATCGGGCGCGGGTATCTCCAGGCCGGTCAACCGGCCGAGGCCGTCAAGGTACTAGAAGAAGCGCGCACCGAGGCCAAGACACAGTCCCCGGGAACCGCCACCCAGCAGTCCTTACTGTTCGCGCTCGCACAGGCCTTGGCCGACATCCGTCCGAAACAGCCGAATGGGCCATCCGTCGTCGATCAGACCATGTACGCGATCGACCCTGTCGTCGGCGAGTATGTCGACGCGCTGATACGCGTGCGGGTTCTCGTCACGGAGGCAGTGGGACTCGGCAAGACTGCCGCGGCCAACCTTCAGGCCGGTCGTATCCTCCTTGAGATCGGCGACACCAACGATGGCCTGAGCAGGCTCACCAACGCGGTCCGCCTAGACGCTCACAGCGCCGAGGCCTACCTCGCGCTCGGCGCCGAATACGAGAGGCTGACCATGCTCGACCAGGCGCGCGCCGTCTATGTCAAGGCTGTGAAACAGCTGCCCTCCAACGTCGAGCTGGCAGTGGCGTACGCCATGGTCTCCTTCAGGACCGCTCCGCCCAGGAACGCGCTGCCCCTCCTCGTCCACGCGGCCGGCATGAAGACGAGCGACCCCTATCTCTTCTCAGCTCTCGGCGACTGCTACCTCGCCCTAGGGCTCACCGACAAGGCGCGGGCCGCATACCTCGAAGGCCTGGCCCGGTCTCCCGGTGCCAAGCCGCTGGTCTCCAGGCTCGCCGCCCTCGCGGCGCAAGGATCTCCATAAGCCCAAGGGCATGAGGCACGACTTTTCGGTGCATGTGTTTTAGCATCTAGCTCTCAGCATGCGCCTTGATCACGCGCCATTCGAGCAATTGACCATTCTCATTGGTAGATTGTTTATTGCCCCTTTTTGATTGAAGAGTAGTATTTGCGAGCATAACAAAGCGTCGATGTCATCAGTGGAGGAGACGTTCATGGTGGTTAAGAGCAAAGGTTATACACTGGTGCCCCGTCTGGTGCCGACCCGGCAGAGGTCAAGCTTCTACAAGGAGATCGTCACCGACTTCATGGCCAGCCGCGAAAAGAGCGTGGCTG
>JADGPI010000282.1 GCA_017882525.1 Thermoleophilia bacterium | reverse complement strand
CGGTGAGATCCTCACCGGACACTCTGAGGTTCACCGACCGGGGAGTGCCGGTCGCGAGGAGGACGGCGTCGTAGCCCGCATCTTTCAATTCCTGGAGGTTCTCCACGCGCGCATCGGTCTCGATCTCCACGCCGAGCGCGGTCAAGTTGGAAATGTCTTGATCCACCACTTCGTTAGGGAGGCGATAGCCGGGGATCGCGAGCCGTAGCATGCCGCCGGGCTGCGGTGCGGCTTCGAAGATCTTCACCCAGTAGCCAAGGCGCGCGAGCTGCCAAGCTGCTGTCAGGCCCGCGGGCCCTGACCCGACAACGGCCACTCGTTTCCCGTTCGGGACGGCGGTATCCATGCTCAAACCGGCGGCCTGGTCGTAGTGAGCGTCTGCGACGAAGCGCTTCAGCCTCCGGATCGACACCGCTCCTTCCAAGCTGACCCGGGTGCACTCGCCCTCGCAGGGCGCGTAACATGCGCGACCCAGGCTGCCCACCAACGGTGTGGCTTCAAGCACGAGGTCAAAGGCCTTCTCGTACTGCCCGTTGCGGGCTAGAGCTATGTAGCCGTGGGGCTTGATCCCGGCCGGGCAGTTGAAAGTGCAAGGCGACGTGCCTGCCCGCTCGATGACCGCCTTCTTTGGCACGGCCTGCGGGAAAGCGATATACGCCGCCCGCCTCGAGACCATGTCGGCGTTGAACTCATCAGGCACGGCCACGTTGCAGACCATCTCGCACTGGCGGCAACCCGTGCAGAGGGACTCTTCCACGAAGCGTGGCTTCTGCTTGATACGTGCCCGGAATCCACCGTTGTCGCGTTGAATGGCTTCGACTTCAGCGTATGTGAGCACTGTCACGTTCGGATGGTGGATCGTTGCCGCCATCTTGGGGGTGGAGATACAGCTGGCGCAGTCCAAGGTGGGGAACACCTTGCTGAGCAGGATCATCTTTCCGCCTACGCTCGACTGTTTCTCGACCACGAGCACCTTGTAGCCCATGTCGCCCAGCTTCAGAGCCGACTCCATGCCGCCGATGCCGCTGCCGACCACAAGAGCGTCGTACTTCACGCCGGTCTCTTTCCAGACGGGCCCAGTTCGGCCAGCGACTTCGAGAACTCCCGCATGTAGTTGACGAAAGGATCGGCGCACACGGAGCAGATAGCGGCCATCCTCAGGCGTTTGGCCGCGTAGTCATGTTGCTCCAAGAGGGCTTGCGCGTCTGCGACGATGCGCGAAGCCCGCTCGCTGCAGTCGGGCAAGTAGGCGCACTCGTCCCCATCGGCCGCGATGAACACGCCGTCGAAGCCGCGTTGGATCGCGTACAGGACCCAGCTCGGCTTGATGCCACTGGTGCAGGGTAGGCTGATCACCGCCACCGTCGGTGAGTAGTGCAGATGGGAGCTTCCGGCCAGGTCGATGCCTGGATCGGAAATGTTGTTGGTGGAGAACACCATGATCCGAGGCGCGAACCCCGAGTCGTCATCTGACCGGGAGTCCACGCGCGTTACTTGGTCTTCTTGACGAACAGCTTCCAGTAACCGGCCGCTTCGACATCGCCCAGATAGTCGTATCCCAGCTTCTTGCACCAGGCGGGCAGGTCTTTCATTGTGCCGGAGTCGGTGGCCAAGACTTCCATGATCTCGCCCACTTTGACGTCGGCGATGCCCTTTTTGGCTGCCAGGATCGGCCCCGGGCACGACGTGCCCCTCGCATCTACGACCTTGTTGGCCTGGATGGTGTTCAGATCTAGTTCCGACATCGTCCTCTCCTCTCTAACGTTCCTGAATGCCCAACACCTGACGGTTGTGCTTGTGTCCGCTTCGTAGGTCGAGCGCAACGAGACCCGCTCTTCTAGACCGCATTCCGCTAAGTCTGGTCTCCAGCTCTCTCGAATCGCCGGACTATTGAGGTACCCCCGACGCGGGGATCTGCTGGCCGGCGTCGAGAAAATCGGCTGCAAGCAACGACTCACCGGCAGCCTGGTGTTGTTCGATGAGGGCTTGGCGGATGAGCCTGCAGGCTTGGATAAACTTGGGGTTTGTAATGGAGTAAAAAACGGTCTGCCCCTGCTTGCGCGACTGGACCAGTCTGCGCTCTTGGAGCACCCGCAGATGCTGCGACGCATTGTGCACCGAGATGTCGACGGCGCGCGCGAGATCGGTCACGCACATCTCGCCTTGGTGAAGCGAGTACAAGATCGCGAGGCGGTACTGGTTGCCCAGCGCCTGGCATAGCTCGGCGTGCATCTTGAAAAGAGGCTGGAGCTCATGAAGCGGTTGGTCAGTCTCTTTGTCCTGTATTTGCATGTTTGCTTAAATACACCAGTAGGTCACCGAAGTCAAGAGCGACCCTCGCCGGCATAGATGTGTTCTGGCTGCGCCGTACGTAGTGGGCTGCTCTCGTCGCCCGGCCTCCCACGTAGGCCTAACGCACGGCACGGCCAGAACTTCAGGGGCGGGCAAAGCAGGGGCTCGAGATAAGGGATCCCCTCTAAGGGAACCGGGCCCAAGCATTCGGTCGGGTCCGGCCTCCTGCGTGCCGGCGAGGGGGGTCGCCGGCGGGAAGGGGGCTAGATCTTGGGGCGGGCGGCCACCGCCGATAGCGATCGGCTAATGGCAGCTGCCTCCACCACATACTTGCAGAGCCGACATCACCGGGATGCTGCCCTCCAAGAGAGCGTCCACTACTTCTCCCACTGTCGGGAACTCTAGATCGGCATAAACCGTGATGCCCATCTCGCCGAAGAACGCCAGGGGACGCGCCCCCATGCCGCCCACGACGATCTCGGTGGTGCCCAACGAGGCGAGGAGCTTCACAGGGTCGAGGCACCCGCCCTCGTGATGGGGCGCGTTGTCGACGACGCTCACCTCGATGACAGCGTCTCCACTCACTTTCGCGAGCGTGAAGGAGTCACAATGCCCGAAATGGCCCGAGCGTTGAGCCTCAAGGCCTCCCGGGGCCACCGAGGGCACGGCGATGATCCTCAACGGGGTCTCTGATTGCTCTAACATTTAGCGCTTCCTCTCGGCACCGTGGACGAGAACGTGGTGCCAGATCGTGGTTCATGATTTGTTGCTGCTATCGCTGTGTTCCTGAGTCTCGACTGTGGCGCCGAGTTGCCCCCGTGCCTTCGCGGCGAGAGCATCCATGACTCGAGCGCGGCGCTCAAGAAATGTCGCCCACTGGGCCAGCAGCTCTCGCCCTGAATCCGTGACCGAATAGGTGCGCCTCGCCGGGCCCGATTCTGCCGGTTGCCACGTGGACACGAGATGACCGCCGTTCTCCAGATCGCGGAGCATCCGGTATGTGCTGCCGGGGTCGACACAGACAAACGACCCGATCATCTCGTCAATCCGCTCCACGAGGTCGTAACCATGGAGCTCATTCTCAAGGAGGCAAAGGAAGATGGAGGTCTCCATCATGGCCTGGCGATACCTTCCGCGCCCAGGAGGCCCAGACTCCGGCAGGGGGGTCTCCATGCGTTCAGCGCACGTCCCGTTCTGACAGTGCGCGTGCCCCGAGCTCTCAGATGAATGTTCGAGCTCGCCATTGTCTATAGGAGGCAGTGCCATCGAAAGTCTCCACTTGCATCTAGATGTGAATAGCATCTACAAGTTACCACCAACCCACGGGGCGGCACAAGTGCTTCGGGTGAAGGCTGTTGGAGCGCTCAGAGTTCGGATCGGCCGCGGTGAAAGGCCTCGGATCACGGGCCGACGGCATGGCACGGAAGACGGTGGTGCGGCAGGTCAGGCCTTCCTGCGCCTCTTTTGCCCAAGAAAGGCCGAAGCCAGCGCCGACACGATGCTGATGATGATCGCGCCCAAGAAGGCGGACCAGAAGCCGTCCACGTGGAAGCCGAGGTGTAGCCAATGGACGGTGATCCACGAAGCCAACCACAGCATGAGGCCGTTTATCACCAGAGTGAACAACCCCAGCGTGAGCACGATCAACCCGCACGACAGCACCGCGATGACGGGGCGGAT
>JADGPI010000050.1 GCA_017882525.1 Thermoleophilia bacterium | reverse complement strand
GACGAGGAAGAAATGCCGGATCTTGCCGGCCTTCACCAGGTCGACAATGGTCGCCGCATTATCCAGCACTGCATTCCGCATGAAGCCCACGGTTACGGCCTTGCCTGGGACGTCGGCCGCGAAGCCAGACATCTCGAAAGCCCGCTGGATGACCGCTGTGTAGTCGCGGTTGGGGATGTGGGTCGCACCGGGCCAGCCGACCGCTTCCGATGTGAAGATGTTGGCCCTGTAGGATTCTCTGGGCTCTTGGATGCAGTTGGTGGTCATCAGGATCGGGCCTGGAAAATCGGCGAATTCCTTCTTCTGGTTTTGCCAAGCGGTACCGTAGTTGCCGTAAAGGTGGGGGTACTTCTTGAGTTTGGGGTATGCATGCGCCGGGAGCATCTCTCCGTGGGTGTAGATCGCTATCCCTTTGCCCTCCGTCTGCTTGAGCAGGGCTTCGAGGTCGAGGAGATCGTGGCCCGACACGAGGATGGCTTTGCCAGCCTTGACGCCCAGCGGGACTTGGGTGGGAGCCGGTACGCCGAACGTCTCTGTGTTCGCCTTGTCCAAAAGTTCGATGGTCTTGTAGTTGATCTCGCCGCAGCGCAAGACTTTGGCGATCCAGGCTTCCAGATCGCCCTCGTCGTAGTGGGCGAGGTCCACCAGCGCCTCGACGAGGTATGCCTCGATGTCGGGGTCGCGATAGCCGAGCACCGCCGCGTGGAACGCATATGCTGCAACGCCCTTGAGGCCGTAGAGGACCGTGTGCTGCAACGAGCGAAGGTTGGCGTCGCTGCTGGCCTCCGTGTTGATCCCGTGCTCTTCGCCCTGCTTGGCGACCAGTTCCGCCGTGGCCGCGGGAACAAACGACACCGGCGCTTCCCTAAAGGCCAGGCCAGGTTTCTTGTTGGCAAGCGAAGCCTTCACCGCGTCGCGACGCTGGGCCGTCTCCTGGACCCATACGACGAGAGCATCGGGGTCGAAGTTCACGTTGGTGAGTGTGGTAAAGAGCCCTTCAGCCAAGAACGGGTACGTGTCGGCGGGGACAAGGCCCTCAGCTGCTGCCTCCTTCGCGACCACCGCCAAGCCTTTGAGGGCGAACACCAGCGCGTCCTGGATGGCTGCCACATCTGACTGTTTCCCGCAGACTCCGCGGACCGTGCACGCCTCTGACTTCGCCGTCTGCTCGCATTGGTAACAAAACATGGACGCTCCTCCTGTGTCGACCGGGACGCGAAACGCACCCGTTTCGCCCGCGATCTCTTTTGCGACCGGGAACCGGATTGGCGTCCGATCCCTTTGCTTTCCCAGTTCGAAGCTAACATAATCGATTGGGCGAAACCTTGACTTGAGTCAAAGCCCAAAAATGCATTCGGAGAGTTTGAAGCAAGGAGCCAGAGGGTGACCGGAACATCCACGGGAGGTGCCCCCTCGCGCAAGGAGGAACTTCGCATCGCGTTGCGGCAGGCCAAGCTCTTCGAGGGCCTCGACGACCAACAACTCGATGCTATCGGGGGCCGCGGGCGCCGTCGGACCTTGGGCCGGGGACAGACCCTATTTCTCGAGGGCGATAAGGCAGAGGGCCTTTTTCTCGTGCTGCGGGGGCGCGTGAAGGTCTACAAGACTTCGCCACGCGGACGCCAGCAGATCCTGCTCCTGTTGGGCCCCGGTGAGACCGTGGGGGAGGTTGCCATGTTCGCGGGGGAGACTTTCCCCGCCAGTTCGGAGTCTCTGGAAGCTGCCGAGGTCTTCAGCCTTCCGCGGGCTGCCTTCTTGGAGATCATCCGCGGCGAGCCCGAAGTGGCGATGAAGCTCCTGGGGTCTCTTTCCACGCGTTTGCGATCGTTCGCCTCCCTGATCGAGGACCTGTCGCTGCGCGAGGTGTCGGAAAGACTGGCCGCGCATCTGAGTGCGCTGGATCGCGAAGGTGGATCCAAGGGGGCAATGGAATTGGATACGACAAGAGCGCAAATGGCCGCTACCTTCGGGACGGTTCCCGAGACCCTTTCCCGGGCCTTCCAGCAACTCCGCAAGGCTGGAGCGATCGAGACCGCCGGCCGGCACGTGCGGATCAGGGACCAAGCGATCCTCCACCGCATCAGCATGGGTCGCTAGCCGGAGAAGGTGCCGGTAGCGCCCGGGTCCGTCGGGCACCGCGTGCTCCTAGGCCCGGTGTTTGCTCAGTGCCGGACGCCACCTGCGCCATGCGATCCCGCGGCGCGGAGAAAACACAAATGTCACAAGGAAGACACCCGTGGCTACGAGCACCACCGCCGCCCCCGATGCGACATTGAGGTAGTAACTCATGTAGAGCCCGGTGATGCTGGAGAAGACCCCGATTGCGGCCGACACGGCCATCATGGCGGGTAGGCGCCTGGTGAGCAGGAAAGCGGTCGCGGCGGGCGTGACAAGGAGAGCCGCCACCAAACCCACGCCCACAGTCTGTAGGGAGACGACGATAGTGATGGCGAGAAGGACAAGCATGGCTATCCGCATCGCCTCGGGACGCGCACCAACCATGTGGGCGAGCACGGGATCGAACGTGGACAAGAGGAACCGCCGGTAGAACAGCGCGATGGTGGCGAGCACTAGCACCGCCAACGCCGCGGTGAGCCAGAGGTCGCCCCGGCTCACACCCAGGACGTTCCCGAAGAGTATGTGCGTAAGATCGCTCGAGTACGTGCGGATGGTACTTATGAGCAACACCCCAAGGGCCAACGCGGCGGTGAAAAGGATGCCTATGGCGGTATCCTCCCGGATAGTGCCCTGGCGCGAGAACGCGGCGATACCGAGAGCGACCACAATAGCGGCTACCAACGCGCCCGCCAGAAGACTGGCGCCGAGCAAGTAGGCGATGGCCACACCAGGCAGGATCGCATGGGCGAGGGCATCTCCAAGGAAAGCCATCGAGCGGAGCACCACGAAGCAACCGAGGATCGAGCACACGATGCCTACCGCCAGGGAGGCCAGCAACGCGCGCTGCATGAAACTCTGTGCGAACGGGTCTGTCAAGGCATGGATCATGAGCTAGTGCTCGTGGTCGTGGCCGGGGCAACATTGATCCACGACCACCATGCCGTTGAGGAACACGGCCTGGTTGCCGAAGGCGGAAGCGATGTGTTCGGCGGTGAAGACTTCGCTCGGCGGACCGTAAGCGATGACCTTGCGATTGAGAAGAAGCGCAGACTCGAAACGGGAGGCGGCCAGATCCATGTCGTGTGTGGACACCATGACCGTGACTCCGGCGCTATGCAGGCGGTCGAGGACGGCCATCATCGAGTCGCGGACGGCGGCGTCGACGCCCGTGAACGGCTCATCGAGCAAGAGAAGGGACGGCTCCTGGGCGAGCGCGCGCGCTAGGAAGACGCGTTGCTGCTGCCCGCCGGAGAGCTCCCCGATCGGGCGGTCGGCAAGATCGTCGAGTGCCAACTCGCTGAGAGCGTGCTGGACCGCGGTCCGGTCGGCGAGTTGGGGCCGGCGGAGGAGGCCCAGGTGTCCGTATCGGCCCATCATGACGACGTCGCGCACCGTGGCGGGAAACAGCCAGTCGATCTCCTCCCGTTGGGGCACGTAAGCGGTCGCACGGCGCCGTTCCATGGGGGAGTCGCCACCTATCGACAGTGTCCCGCCCTGAAGGGAGAGCAGACCCACAAGGGCCTTCAAAAGGGTTGATTTCCCGGCCCCATTAGGACCGACTATCGCCACCATGCTGCCCTCGGGCACCCGGATCGTGACCGCGTCAAGAGCGGGTAGGCCGGCGTAGTTGAACGTGGCGGCTTCGACCAAGAGGTCGCCGGGCTGACTAGGCCGCGCGTTCACCTGAGTGCCTCCACTATCAGGTTCGTGTCGTAACGCATCATGGCTAGGTATGTAGGCGCCGGACCGCTCGGCGCAGTCAATGAGTGGTCGAGTAGGTCGGTGACCACCTTCACGTGAGCTTCCGCGGCGACTTGCTTTGCGAGCCCGGGGTTCTCACCAAGTTCGACGAAGATGGCCTTGACTCCATCCCGCTCGATCAGCGCAGTCAGTTGCGTGAGTTGCTTCGCACTTACCACATCGCCTGGGCTGGCGCTCGGTATCACAGCGCCCTCCACACGGAGGCCATAGCGATCGGCAAAATACCCGTGAGAAAGGTGATCCATGACAAGCTTCCGTTGCGCAGGCGGGATGAGATCGACTTGCGCTCTTATCCACGCGTCCAAATCTCGAAGCTGCGCGATGTATAAGGTGGCGTTGCCTTCGTAAAGAGGGGCGTTACCCGGATCGGCTCGAGCGAACGCGTCCTTGATGTTCGAAACATACGTTTCCACGAGCACAGGGTCGAGCCAGAAGTGAGGGTCTGGTTCCGACGCATTCTCGAGCGGCGGCTCGCCTGGCTTCGGGGTGCGGGACACAAGGCCCGAGGAAGCAGCGACGATCTTCTCTCTGCCCCCGGCGTTCCGCAGGGTGACACCGAGCGTCCCTTCCAGACCGGCACCATTCGTTATCAGTAGGTCGCTTCCCACCGCCTCTGCGACTTCACGCGGGGTCGGCTCGTACGTGTGTGGATCCATCCCGATAGGTATCAGGCCGCGGACGGTGAACTGGCCCCCGGCCACGTTCTGCGCGATGTCGCGGAGAAAGGTAGTGGTCGCCACTACCTTCATTTGGCCGGCTTGGGTGCCCGCCGCACGGGTGCAGCCGGCCGTAAGCAACCCGGCTGCCAGCAAAGCCAGCAG
>JADGPI010000281.1 GCA_017882525.1 Thermoleophilia bacterium | reverse complement strand
GGAACCAGTAAACATACTGCCAGGCCGGCAAGGAGAAGACATAGAACGACAGGTCGTGGTGGAAAACGGGGTCAGTGGCTCCAAAAGAGACGGCGTTGAAGGCGCGGGCAAACGTGAGCCACGAACCCGCGGTGGCAAAGCCGACGATCAAGGCGCCGACCACGGAGAGTGCAAGCCCCCCAAGCTGGACACGCCACACGGCCGTCGGGTGGACAACCTCGGTCACATCGACACCCCGTATGGGGCGATACCTCGGGGCGAAGCGGCAGGCGATCTCGATGTTGCCATAGAGGATGGCGAAGAAAACGACCGCGAAGATGGGTCCGATGACGGCGCGCATGGTGATGCGCTTCCAGAAGACGCTTCGCAGCCCCACCTCGCCGAACCAGAGCCAATCGACGTAATACCGCAAGAACACGAGGAAGGCGGCGACAAGCACTGCCACTACGGCCAGCGCGACCACGAGTCGGATGCGACGGCGCGATCCCGCAGGATGCGGGGCGTCTTTCCGGGGTCGAATGGGCGTGACGGTTGGCATGCTATGCGAGTATATCAAGCAAGTCGCCTTGGCCTGTGATGCTGATAGAGAACCCCACAGGCCGTTACGAGGGTGACAGGATGCCCCGTGACGCGGCCACGCTCGTGTCCTGGTGGAAGGGCCGGCTTCTTGGTGACGCTTGTCGTGCAGGCACACCCACCGAACCGGCAGCGCCGATGATTGACACTTTCATCGCGTTTCCCTTCATCCGCTCCAGCGCGTGACCGCATCCCTAGATGTTCATGCCCCCGTCAGCCATGAAGACACTTCCAGTGGAGAAGCTGCTCTGGTCCGACGCCAGGAACAGGACCATCCGCGCTATCTCCTCGGCTCGCCCGTGACGGCCCAGTGGGATGATCCGGTTGAGCATGGCAGTGCCATCCTCACCCACAACCTCGGTGAGCCGCTCCTCGATCTTGGTCTGGAACGCGTTGTCAACCGGGCCCGGGGCCACGACGTTGACGCGGATGTTGCGAGCCGCTGCCTCTTTGGCGACCACGCGGGCCAGCCCGATGAGTGCGTGCTTGGATGTGGCGTAGGCGCAGCAGCCGAGGTCGGCTCTGACGCCCATGATACTGGAGGTGATGATTATGCTGCCCCCATTGTTCATCTTGGGCAGACCGTATTTGCAGGCTAGAAACGAGCCCCGGACATTCGTGGCCATGACGGCGTCGAAGACATCCTCGGGAAACTCCGTCACCGGCTTGATGACACCGGAGATGCCGGCGTGGCTGAACAGCACGTCGATCTTGCCCCATCTGGCGACGGTCCGGTCGACATATCCTTGCGTCTCCGACGCGTCGGCCACGTTGGCGGTGAAGGTCTCCAGAAGCTCAGAACTCGAATCCAGGGTCGCGGCCGCATAAGCCAAACCGTCGGCGTCGTCCCCGACCAGCATCACTCGTGCCCCTTCACTCAGCAAGAGGGAGGCGCTGGCAAGACCGATGCTGCCGGCACCACCGGTCACGATGCATGTCTTTCCGCTCATGATCCCCATGTGGTCTCCTTTCGATGGTGCCTGGCGACGCGTGCGCTTGCAGTTTCTTACGAAACCCTTATGCGCCGTGGGCTATGCTCTTCTTGCAGCACCCCACCCCCGCTGCATTCTAGCCCCGCCCCCCGGCATCCCTCCTTGTGGCGGGGCTTTCTTTTGTCTGTGAGCGTTAGCGGCCCAAGTCGTTCTTCATCTGAGTTTCATGCTCGGGGAGTAGTCTGCAGCCCGCGAAGGTCCAAGCCCCCGCCCTCCCCAGCCGCAGGAGATGCCCCCTTGGAAGAAGCTCCACTTTGATCGCCACCCTGGAATGGTTCCACCGAGCGACTCGGCGAAACCGGCTCCAATTGCATACGCGCGACATGCTGGCTCAGAAGGGCCGGGATGCCGTTCAGCGCATCGCAGTGGTAAAGTCTCTCACGTGAAGAGTCGACTGACGCTGACAACAGGGAGCGGGATATTCGCCATACTGGTGTTCTTGTCCTTGGGCGCCGTCTCTTACGCACGTTATCCGGCGGCTTTCAGCGTCACCAAGAACTGGTTGAGTGACCTGGGCAACCAGACCCTGAACCCACATGGCGCCGCCATCTTTCGCTTCGACGTGATACTGGTGGGCCTCGTCATGGGCCTATTCTTCGCCGGTCTGGCGGTCTGGCGGCGGAGACAGCGCACTCGCACAAGAGTCTTTGTCTCCCTCGCCCAGCTTTTCGGTCTGGTGAGCGGACTGGCCATGATGATGACGGGTGTCTTCTCGGAGGGCCAGCACGCCTCACATTCGCTGTGGGCATTACTCTTTTTTATCTCTTCCGGCGCCTCCGTGTTCCTTTCGGGGCTGGCTTTTCTCCATCATCGCCATCCTTCCAAGAAGCTCACCTATCTTGCATTTTCTCTGGCGGTCTTAGAATGGGCAATGGCGGGAGTCAGCAAGATCCATCTCCTCGAATGGGTGGTTATCGCGGTGCTGCTCCTCTACTTCGCGTTCGTGGCTGTCGGCACGTCGACCATCGCCTCGCGAGAGATATCCACAGCCTGAGCTCGGTTCTCGGCCCTGGCTTGGCGAGGTCCAGCGTCCGCGCCGCTCGGTGTCAACGGGGCGGGGCGAGGAGTGCCCTGGGGCGGCCCTCCGCAAGTGGCTTGTCAAAACACTATGTCTTCGTTGGCGAGGCGTCGCTTCGGCATCGGTTTGTCGGCGGCATAACCGACGGCCACCAGCACGGTGGGCACAATATGGGCGGGGATATTCAGGATGCGCGAATACTCCTGCGGCTGGAAGTTGGTCATGGGGCAGGCATCGAGGCCAAGGGCCTTGGCCCCGTTCAAGGCGTTTCCCAGCGAGATGAACACCTGGTTCCTTGCGTACGCTAGCCTCGCTTCGAGGGACTTCTCTTTATGAGCGCTTGCCAGCTCGATCACATGCCTGCGTATCTCGTCGGGAACACCTCCGTCGCGCATACTCTTGTCGGCTTTGGCTACCAGATCGTCGAAATCGGTGTTCGCGCACAGCACCAGAAGATGTGAGCAGCTTGTGACCGAAGGCTGTTCGCCCGTAACGGGAAACAGTTCGTCCTTGGTCTTCTGGTCTGTGACTATCTTGATCTTCCACGGTTGGAGGTTGAGCCCGGAAGGAGTGAGCCTGATTAGCTCGATAAGCTCATCCATCTTCTCCTGGGGAATCGACTTCCCGTCGAACTTCTTGGCAGCGTAGCGTTGCCTCACAACATCCTGGAATTCCATGGGGATCTCCTTGCGAATCGGGTGTGACTTGCTCCGGGCGAGTCGACCAGAGCATACCCCCTGTCGGACCAGGCTAACCTGAAAGCAGGTTCGGCGGAGAAGGAACGAGCCAGTGACGAGGCGGCTGCCAAGAGATGGAGCCGGCGCCGTAGCCTTCGCGGTCTTGAAACGCGGTCAAACCCGCGCCTGAGTATTGCTCGCTTGCAATGCTAACCGTTAGCTTGCTCATCTTATCCAGACATGGCCCTCTCTCCACCTCAAGATGACAGCACGCCGGCGGGGAAGCTCCGCACCGACGCCAGATACGGGGCTAGACTTCCAGGCGTCGAGGCGGAACTATCCGGCCCGGACGACACATCGTCGACCCGGCTCTTCCGGGCGTTCCTCAACGCAATGTGGCTACATCGTCAACTCATGTTCAAGACGCTGCTCGCCCACGGCGCCCACCCCGGTCAGGTGCTGTGCCTGCGACTCCTGGCCGGCAACGACGGCATTTCCCAACGAGACCTGGCGCAGATGCTCCACGTGGCTCGGCCCACGGTGACCAGGATGCTTCAGGTGATGGAGAAGGCGGGCAGTGTGGCGCGAAAGCCCGACCCGGTGGATCAGCGCCTGACCCGTGTCTATCTGACACCCGCGGGGCGCGACCAAGAGCGAGAGCTGAGCGCGGTGGCGTTGGAATACGTGGATCAGACCATCGGCGCGCTACCGGAAGCCGATCGGTGCGAGCTGACGCGGCTGCTTGACGAGCTGGCGGACACGTTCGCGCGTGTCCTCGCCGCCGCTGCTGAGCAGTCGAACGAGCACGAGCATCCCGCGGCCGCCGGCGCACACCCGACTTGCCGCGAGACAGGTGTGGCAGGGTAGTGCTCAGGCTTCTGAGAGACAGACTCAGGCCGTATCGGCGGCAGCTCGCCCTGGTTTTCATCCTAGTGCTCGCGCAGGCGGTCGCGAACCTCTACCTACCCACGCTCAATGCGGACATCATCAACAACGGCGTCGTCAAGGGCGACACCACCTACATCATAATCGTGGGCGGCATCATGTTGGGCGTCACGCTGGTGTTCGCGATCGCATCCGTCGTGGCGGTGTATTGGGGCTCCAAGACAGCGATGGCGTTTGGCCGCGACGTGCGGGGTGCACTGTTCCGCAAGGTCGAGAGCTTCTCGCTGTCCGAGCTGAATCGATTCGGCACGC
>JADGPI010000280.1 GCA_017882525.1 Thermoleophilia bacterium | reverse complement strand
CTTGCTGGGCCCGGAACTGTCGATCTACTACTTGGTTCTTAACACCCAAGACTCTCTCATGAAGAACCCCGACCTTCGGAAAGCGATCTCGCTTGCCATCAACCGTCAGGCGATCGCGGACACGGTCTACGAGGGTGTGCGCGCCCCGGCCGACAGCATCATCCCGCCGGGCATCGTGGGTTACGAAGCGGGTGCCTTCCCCTACAGCAAGTACGATGTAGCGGCAGCTAAGGATGAGCTTGTGAAAGCCGGCTATCCAAACGGCACCGGCCTGCCGCAGATCGTGCTTTCCTGCAACAGCGGTGGCGGTCATGAAGACGTCATGGCGTTGGTGCAGGCCGACCTGGCAAAGGTCGGCATCAACGTGAAGACCGACTTCACGGAATGGGCCGCGTACCTGAAGAAACTCGA
This sequence comes from Thermoleophilia bacterium, assembly GCA_017882525.1. Taxonomy (GTDB): domain Bacteria; phylum Actinomycetota; class Thermoleophilia; order RBG-16-64-13; family RBG-16-64-13; genus Chersky-299. The sequence goes on along the minus strand of JADGPI010000280.1, from coordinate 11,190 downwards.
TGATGGTACCTTCCAGATCGGCCGCCTCGGCTGGATCGCGGACTACCCGATCATCGACAACTTCATCTACCCGATCTTCTACAGCAAGAGCGCGGATAACAAGAGCAAGTACAACAACCCCGCCGTTGACGCGGCGATCATCGCGGCTCGGAAGATCACCGACAGCGCCGCTCGCATCGCGGCTTACCAGGCCATCGTCAAAACGGTCGGTCAAGACTCTCCGGTCGTCCCGATCGTGGCCTACAAGCACCACCATGTGACGTCCGACCGGGTCCTCAACCTCGTGTACAGCCCCAACGGCCTGTTGGACTTCACTGACTGCTCCATCAAGGCCGCGGCCAAGTAAGTCACGATAGATACCCGACCAAAGTTAAGGCGAAGCAGCGACTGAGACGAACGAGCGGTAGGATGCGCCAGAACGGGCATCCTACCGCTGCCTTTGTCTCCAAGGAGAGCGGTAGGACGCGATGCTGACCTATATCGGCCGGCGTTTCCTGCAGATGATCCCAGTCTTTATCGGGGTCACGATCCTGCTCTTCATCCTTAGGGCGCCAGGAGTGCTTCCCGGCGACCCGATAAAGCTCATCACAGGCGAGCGCGCGATCTCGCCGGCGCTCTACAACCAGATCGTCAAAGAGAACGCCCTCGACAAGCCCCTCTACTACCAGTACGTGCGCTGGGTGGATCACCTGTTCCACGGAGATCTGGGCCAGTCATACCAGCTCAAACGGCCGGTATCCGCCATTCTTATCGAGAAATTCCCGAACACGCTCAAGTTGGCGCTGGTCGCCATCATCATCGAGTGCATCATGGGGCTCGCCGCGGGGATATTGTCGGCGGTCAAGAGGTACTCGTTCTGGGACGTGCTCGTGACGTTAAGTACGTCCATACTCGTGTCGCTGCCCGTCTTTTGGCTGGGCATGATCCTGCAGATCATCTTTGGGATCAAGTTCAAGCAGTGGGGACTTCCATATCTGCCTATCTCCGGGATGACCTCGTCCGATTTCCCAAGCTGGGTCCATTACATCCTGCCGGCCGTCACGTTAGCGTCCATCTCGACTGCGTACGCCGCGCGCATCACGAGGAGCCAACTTCTCGAGGTCATGGGCCAAGACTACATGCGAACTGCCGCTGCCAAAGGTCTGACAGGCAGTCAGGTGATCTGGCGTCACGGGATGAAGAACGCCATGATCCCCGTCGTGACTTATCTAGGGCTCGATCTGGGGGCGATGGTAGGGGGGACGATCCTCACCGAGACGGTGTTCAACTGGCCGGGCATTGGGTTCCAGATCTACAGGGCTATCCTTTCGCGGGACTGGCCCATTGTCATGGGGGCAGTGGTTATCATCGTCATCCTCGTGATGATCATCAACCTTCTCGTGGATGTCAGCTACGCCTTCCTCGATCCGCGGATCCGCTATGGACGCGTGGTGAAGTAGGGGGGTGAGAGAATGAAGTACCCATCGAACGAAGAGGTCCAGTCGCCCACCGGCGGGGCTGAAGCCGCCGGGGACGTGGTCTTAGAGCAGACCGTGGGAGCGGGGCGCACGCTCCGGACCGACGCGTGGCGTCGCCTGCGAAAGAACAAGTTGGCTCTGGCCGGTCTCATATGGATCGTGATCATGATCATCATCGCCGCTTCCGCCGACTTGTGGGTTCCGCACTTCTACGGTAGCCCGACGATCATCGACACCACGAAGGTCGCGCAACGGACATTGCTACCGCCTTCCGCGGCTCACCCGTTCGGCACCGACAAGCTGGGACGCGACATTCTCTCCCGAACGATCTACGGAGCACGAGTGTCTCTGCTTGTAGGGGTGGTCGCGGTAATGATATCCGTGATCATCGGCCTCATTCTGGGCGCGCTGGCCGCCTACTACGGCGGGTGGTGGGACAGCATCGTCATGCGGACGGCGGATGTGTTCTTCGCCTTCCCCTATATCCTTTTCGCGATCGTGTTGATCGCGATCCTGGGCTTCGGCCTGCAGACCGTCTTCATCGCTATCGGCGTATTGGGATGGCCGAGCATCGCTCGTGTCTTTCGCAGCTCAATCCTCTCCGTGAAGGAGAACGAGTACGTTGATGCGGCTCGGGCCATGGGGGCTACCACCCCGCGCATCCTGTTCAGGCACATCATGCCTAACGCGGTCGCTCCCATAATCGTGTACGGGACGATGAGCGTCGGGGGAGCAATCCTGACCGAGGCCGCTCTGAGCTTCCTGGGGGTCGGGGTGCAGCCTCCGTCGCCCTCATGGGGCAACATGCTGTCGGAGGCTAGGTCATTCCTGTTCACGGCGCCCTGGCTGATGCTATACCCGGGGCTTGCCATCCTAACGACCGTGCTCGGGTTCGTGCTCTTAGGCGACGGCCTTCGTGACGCCCTCGACGTGAAGTTGAAGGAGTAGTAGCTTGCCGCCTCTTCTAGAAGTCGACGACCTACACATGCACTTTTTCACGCGTGACGGCGTGGTCAAGGCCGTGGACGGGGTGAGCTTCACCCTGGAACCAGGGGAGACGCTCGGCGTGGTCGGGGAATCGGGCTCGGGCAAGTCGGTGACCGCCCTGTCCATCATGCGGTTGATCCCGGAGCCACCGGGCAAGGTGGTGAGTGGCGACATCCGCTTCCGCGGAGAGAGCGTCCTTACGATGACGGAGAAAGAGCAGCGCAAGTTGCGCGGTAACCGCATCGCGATGATCTTCCAGGACCCCATGACCTCTCTCAACCCGGTGCACCGCATTGGCAAGCAGATCGCCGAGCCGCTGCGCCTTCACAAGAATATGTCGCGCAAAGAATCCTTGGATGCCGCCACCGAACTTCTCGATCAGGTGGGGATCCCTCAAGCAGCAGACCGCGCCAGAAACTATCCGCACGAGTTCTCGGGCGGCATGAGGCAACGCGCCATGATCGCCATCGCCCTGGCATGCGGCCCGGACATCCTCATCGCGGATGAGCCGACGACTGCCCTGGACGTCACTATCCAGGCGCAGATCCTGGAGCTGATGCAAGAGATCCAGGCCCGCACCGACTCGGCTATCATCATGATCACGCACGACCTCGGAGTGGTGGCGGACATGGCCGATCATGTCCTCGTCATGTACGGGGGCAAAGCCGTGGAGTTCGGCACGGCTGACGACGTGTTCTATCGTCCGTTGCACCCATACACCTGGGGCCTGTTGGACAGCCTTCCTCGCCACGATGTCGACGACAAAGGCAAGCTCTGCCCGATAAAGGGGCAACCGCCGAGCCTGATCAACCTGCCCACTGGGTGTGCCTTCAGGCCCCGATGTGGGCACGCGCAGAGCGTATGTGCCGTGGAGACCCCAGGGCTGGTGGAGATAACGCCGGGACATATGGCCGCGTGTCACTTCTCCGACGACGAGAACTTCGTCGAGCAATCCGGCAGTTGTGTTACGAGGAGACCCTAGATGGCTGTGCTTCTGAAAGTCGAGGGTCTGAAGAAGTATTTCCAGGTCGGGCAGGGTCTGATCACGGCCCGCTTCGGCAAGTCGGTGAGGGCGGTCGACGATGTCTCCTTCGAAGTGCAAGAGGGAGAGACCCTCGGGCTCGTTGGCGAGTCAGGGTGTGGTAAGTCGACCACCGGCCGTTGCATCAACCGCCTTCTGGAACCCACCTCGGGCAAGGTCCATTTTGGCGACATCGACGTGCGCAAACTCAAGGGAAAGAAGCTCAAGAGCTACAGGCGCGACGTGCAATTCATCTTCCAGGATCCCTATGCGTCTCTCAATCCGCGCATGACGTTCGGCGAGATCATGGCTGAGCCCCTGGTGATCCATGGCATCGGATCCCGCAAGGAACGCGAGGATAGAGCCAAGGAGATGCTCCAGACCGTGGGCTTGAGCCCGGAGCACATCCACCGGTATCCGCATGAGTTCTCGGGAGGTCAGAGGCAGCGGGTGGGTATCGCGCGGGCGCTTATGTTGAGGCCGAAGATGATCGTGTGTGATGAGCCGGTGTCTGCGCTGGACGTTTCGATCCAGGCCCAGATCATCAACTTGCTCGAGGACCTCCAAGGGGAGTTCGGTCTCACCTACCTGTTCATCGCTCACGACCTGGCGGTGATCCGGCACATCTGCGACCGCGTCGCGGTCATGTACCTCGGGAAGATCGTGGAGCTGGGCGGCTGGAAAGAGGTGTACAACTCGCCCAACCACCCGTACACGCAGTCGCTCCTCTCCGCGGCGCCGGTGCCGGACCCGGACAAACAGCACCACCGGGCGCGCATCATTCTCCGCGGGGACGTCCCCAGTCCGATAGATCCGCCTGCGGGCTGCCGGTTCCACACTCGATGCCCGATCGCTCAGTTCCCCATCTGCAAGGATGTCGAGCCTCCGCTCGACCAGGTCGCTATCGGACACCGGGCCGCCTGTCATTTTGCCAAGTCGTTCCCCATCCCCGAAAGCAAGATGTAGCGTCGTTAACCGGTTTGGGCACATGGTGGCCCCGGCGGCCATTTCGGGCGAGACTCCACAATCAGCACCTCATGGAATCTGCATATTGGTATACTTCTGGGGCAGCCCGGGTAGTCGCAGGGTGAGGTCGTGAGACTTATCCCTGAGGAAAGTCCGGACACCGTAGAGCAGGGTGCTGGTTAACGGCCAGCGGGGGAAACCCCAGGGATAGCGCCACAGAAAAGACACAGCAAGCCGGCCGAGTGCCGGCTGCAACGGTGAAAAGGTGCGGTAAGAGCGCACCGGCGTCGTGGTGACACGGCGGCCAGGCAAGCCCCACCCGGTGCAAGGCCGAATAGGGAGGCGATCGAGGGTAGCTCGCCCGAGCCTCCGGGTTGGCCGCAAGAGCCTCTCGGCAACGATAGGCCTTAGATAGATGGCTACCCCAGACAGAATCCGGCTTACAGGGCTGCTACCGCGGGGGCTCCTTCCGAGAGGAAGGAGCCCCAGTCATACGGTGAGCGCGGAGCCACAGAGGTGAGGGAACTGCTACCCAAGAGGAGGGGCAGTGCAGCAAAAACGAGTGGTGATCATGGGAGCAGCAGGCCGGGATTTCCACGACTTCAATGTGGTCTTCCGAGCGGATGCCGGAGTCAAAGTCGTGGCCTTCACGGCGGCGCAGATCCCCGGCATCGACGAGCGACGCTACCCGCCCGAACTGGCCGGTCCGTACTACCCTGACGGCATACCTATTGTCCCCGAGGCTGGGCTGCTCGATCTGCTGCGTCGCGAGCGGGTCGATGAGGTGGTGTTCGCATATAGCGATGTCTCGCACGAGTTCGTGATGCACCAGGCCTCGCGTGTGCTGGCGGCCGGTGCCGATTTCTGTCTTCTGGGCCCTGAGAGCACCATGGTGGACGCTCAAGTTCCGGTCATCTCCGTGTGCGCCGTGCGAACTGGAGCCGGCAAGAGCCCGACGTCGCGGTTCGTGGCGGACCTGCTCATCGCTGAGGGGCTGCGCCCGGCGGTCATCCGGCACCCGATGCCGTACGGCGACCTCGTGGCCCAGCGAGTGCAGCGTTTCGAGACTCTCGACGACTTGGACCGATACGACACCACGGTGGAAGAGCGCGAAGACTACGAGCCTCACATCCGGCGTGGGCTGGTGGTGTGGGCCGGCGTAGACTATGGGGCCATCGTCAAAGAGGCGCAGAAGGAAGCCCCCATCATCATCTGGGATGGCGGAAACAACGACTTCTCCTTCGTGCGCTCGGATCTCGAGATCGTGGTGGCGGATCCCTTCCGACCCGGCCACGAGCTCAGCTACCACCCCGGGGAAGTGAATTTGCGGCGGGCTCAAGTGGTGGTGATCTACAAAGTCAACAGCGCGCCGTCCGAGAACGTGGACAAGGTAGTAGCGAACATCCGCGAAGTCAATCCGGGCGCGATCATCGTCAAAGCGGACTCGTTGATCTCGGTGCCCGGCGGTGAGGACATCGCGGGCAAGCGGGTGCTCGTTGTGGAGGACGGCCCGACGCTCACGCATGGCGGCATGGCCATCGGCGCGGGTGTGGAGGCTGCGCGGAAGTTCGGAGCAGCCGAGATCATCGATCCCCGTCCATATGCGCGCGGTTCCCTGGCGGAGGTCTACGCGAAATACCCGCACTTGGGGCCCATCCTGCCCGCGGTGGGTTACTTCGAGGATCAACTACGTGATCTGGAGGCCACCGTCGAGGCGGTTCCCGCCGACCTGGTAGTGAGTGCGACCCCAGTGGCGTTGAGAAGCGTCATCGCCGTGAACAAGCCACTTGTCCAGGTGAGTTATGAGCTGGGCGAAACCGGAGAACCCAGGCTCTCCGACATCGTGCGTTCTTTCCTCCGAAAGGAAGGGCTGATCGGGTAGGGAACCGTTCGGGTTTCGAGTGTCGCGTCCTAGGGGTATTTCCTCGCCGGACATCTTGACTCAGAGGAGGAGCCCGCAATGGCTTTTACACTACCCGAACTCCCATACGCCAAGGACGCGCTCGCGCCTCACTTGAGCGGGGAGACCCTTGAGTACCACCACGACAAACATCACAACGCCTATGTGAACAATCTCAATGGGCTCATCCAGGGAACGGACTTGGAGTCCAAGTCCCTGGAGGCGATCATTCTCGCCACCGACGGGGGAGTCTTCAACAACGCCGCGCAAGTGTGGAACCATACCTTCTACTGGAATTGCATGAAGAGTGGCGGCGGCGGCGCTCCCCACGGCGCACTGGCGGAGGCTATCGACCGAGACTTCGGCTCGTTCGAGACGTTCAAGACCGAGTTCACCCAGGCCGCGGTGACGCAGTTCGGCTCGGGTTGGGCCTGGTTGGTCGCCGAAGCTGGGAAGCTCAAGATCGTCAAGACCTCCAACGCCGATCTTCCTCTGAAGCACGGGCAGACAGCCCTCTTGACCGTGGACGTCTGGGAACACGCCTACTACATCGATTACCGGAACCTCCGGCCGAAGTACGTGGAGACTTTCCTGGCCAGCCTGGTGAACTGGGAGTTCGTGGCCACGAATCTGGCCGCCGCCAAGTAGCAACACCTGGTCGTGCGGGGCGCCTGCTTCGCCGGGCGCTTCGCACGACGCATGATTGTCGCCATTGGTTGTTCTCGCTACCGTTCCCATCCGGCTGAGGGGCTGACGGCGTTGCTCTCGAAGCCGCGTCGATCCGTTTGATAGAATCCGGACGTGGCGACGGGCCCGCGTCTCGGGCGTTCTCGTTGAGCGGAAGAGACAAGGATGCGGACGTTTGACTGACCAGCAGAAGATGAGAGTGAGGGCCATGCTGGTCCTCACGGTGCCCACTCTTGGCTTCTCCACTGCCCTTTCGCTCGTAACCACCTACCTGCCGGTTATCCTCAGCGACTATACGAAGTCTGCGACTCTGATCGGCTTCGCGATCGGAGGCGAGGGGATCTTCTCCTCTTTGATCCCTCTATCGGTGGGTGTGGTCAGCGACAGGATCTGGACCAAGCGTTGGGGCCGGCGGAGACCCTTCATGGTGTTCGCGGCGCCATTCATGGCGGCCTCGCTCATGCTGGCGCCATTTCAGCCCAGCTATTTATCCATCGCGATATCGACGTTCGCCTTTTTCGCCTCCTATCATTTCTATACCTCTCCCTACCAGTCGTTGCTGCCAGACGTCACCCCTCCGGGCAACCACGGCCGCGTTCAGGGCTTTCAAAGTTTCATGCGGGGAGGGGGGATGTTCCTGGGGATGGTGGTGGCGGGGGTGCTTTTCGATCGCTGGAGGCCCCTGCCGTTCGTGCTCTGCAGCGTGCTCATCATCGGTCTCACCTATCTGACCGTGTCCAAGGTGGACGAGCCTGTTCCGGACCGCTCGCATCTCAAATCTGGCGAGGGCCTGCTGGTTGAGATGAGGCGGATCTTGATATCCATCCGGGAAAACAAGCCGATCCGGCGATTCATGGTGGCGGCTTTTCTGTGGGAATCGACGCTGGCTGCAGTGCGCCCATTTATCATGCTGTACTTCAAGAACTCTCTTCACACAAGTTATCAGACAGGTGCGCTGCTCCTGGGACTTGTCGGGGTCACGTACGTAGTCGCGGGGCTGGCAAGCGGCTTCCTCGCCGACAAATACGGCCGTCTCCGAATCATGCGCGTGGGGCTGTGGATCTATCTGGGCGGCTGTCTCTTCGGGTTCTTCGTGAAGGACGTGAAATGGACCTTCGCTTTCTTGCCTCTCTTCGGGTTGGGAGGCTCGATCGTGCTGACGCTGCCATACGCGATCCTCATTCCGTTGATGCCAAAAGAGCATATCGGTCAGTTCACTGGGTTGTTCTCCATGACCCGGGGGTTCGCCAACATTCTGGCTCCCGTGATCGCGGGAGGATTCATCGACCTGTTTGCCGGCTACTTCGCTCCCGGCCGCCAGTACACCGTCATCTGGCTGCTGGCTGGGCTGATGATCGTGCTCTCGCTGTTCTTCTTCCGAGGCGCCGGTCAAGAGAAGATGGTCAACGTTTAGGTCGATCCGGGCCCGGGCAAGAGCGATGTAGAGTCCCGCTGGACGGCTGTGGGATGATGGCAGGGAGGAGGCCCGGTGGATCACGGGACCGACACACGAAATCTTGAGAATAGTCAGATGGACGAACCATCGCCGTCCGCGGCGATTGCGTCAAGCACGCCGGTCGAGACGCTCACCTCAGCTGAGGCGCGGGTCTTGGAAAGTCTGCAGACGAGCGGGTGCCCGCTGACGAGGCGACAGTTGGAGGCGCAGACGGGGATGAGCGGGGAGCAGGTGGACACGGCGGTGCAAGGGCTCAGAGAGAAACGGCTCGTCGGCAAACTGAACACGGTCATCCCGAGCTACTCGTTCAGGTACCCAGGCATCGAGGTCTGAGGGGGGTCTGCTAGAATCCCTCTGAGATGAGCGACTCTGGCCAGATTCCTTATGCCGACACGTCTTTCACCGACACTCCCGAAGCGTTGCCTGGACTCCTCGGCGAGGAACCTGATAGGCGTGCTGTCGGCGTGTTCGATTCGGGTGTCGGCGGGCTGACCGTTCTCCATGAATGCTTGGTCAATCTGCCGCATGAGGATTTCATCTACCTTGGGGATACCGGCTCCTTTCCCTATGGCCCAAGATCCCTGTCTGAGGTGCGGCGACTTGCCTTCCAGGCGGCTCAGTTTCTTATAGAGGCTGGGGTAAAACTGATCGTGGTCGCGTGCAACTCCGCCGGGGCAGCCGCTCTCCCACAGCTTCAGGCTAGTTTCGAGACTCCGATTGTGGGCGTGGTCATGCCGGGTGCCCGGGCGGCCGTGCAAGAGACCCGCAATCGCCGGGTGGGGGTCCTAGCCACTGAGGCGACCATCCGCTCGAACGCGTATCAGAACGCGCTCCACAGCCTCGACGCTGGGGTGGAGGTCTTCCCGGTGGCGTGCCCCCGGCTGGCTCCGCTCATACAGGCCGGCGACGTTTCGTCCGTGGACACAGAAAGCGCGGTGAGGGAGTACGTTGCGCCCCTGAAAGCGGCGGGGGTAGATACGGTGATACTAGGGTGCACACATTTCCCTCTCGTCACCCCGATGCTCCGTCGGTTGCTTGGTCCGACGGTGTCATTGGTCAATTCCGCCGAGGAGATCGCGCGGGAGATCGAGGAGATCCTCACGCGAAAGCATCTGGCGAACGACAAAGACCGCGAGGGGGACTACCGATTCTTCGCGACGGGCGATCCTGACGATTTCCGTGAGGTAGGCGCCCGTTTTCTACAACTACCGATCCGGGAGGTAAATCAGATATGACGGCGGAAGGAAGAGTCGGCACGCGGGCACCCGACGAGCTGCGTGCCATCAAGTTCACTCCCGACTTCGTGGGCTCGGCCGATGGGTCGGTGTTCATAGAACTCGGCTCTACCCGGATCCTGTGCACCGCGCAAGTAGTGAACGGGGTGCCGAACTGGCGGCGGGGAAGCGGCCTCGGGTGGCTTACTGCGGAGTATTCCCTGTTGCCGGGGTCCACGACCGACCGTACGCCTCGGGAAGCGGTGCGGGGCCGGCAGGATGGGCGCACCGTCGAGATCCAACGGCTCATCGGTCGAAGCCTGCGCGCTGTCACCGACCTGGCGGCGCTCGGCGAGCGGACGATCTACATCGATTGCGACGTGGTGGAGGCGGATGGGGGTACCCGATGCCTCGCTGTCAGCGGTGGCTACATTGCGCTGCTTCTAGCCCTGAAGCGCGCCGTCGATTCTGGTGCGCTGAGGGCGCTGCCGCTGAACGACTCGGTGGCGGCCATTAGCGTAGGAGTAGTCGGAGGCATGCCGCTGCTGGATCTGGAGTACCGCGAAGATTCGGTGGCAGATGTGGACATGAACGTCGTGATGACGGGTTCCGGACGCATCATAGAGGTGCAAGCCACCGCTGAGTCCGCGCCGTTCGAGCGGGAGCTTCTGGACCAATTGTTGGACCTTGCACAGGCCGGCATCAGCAAGATGATTGCCGCGCAGACGGATATGATCGCGCGTTCCTACGAGCGCCGGAGCTAGGCGGCGTGGTGGCGGAAGAGACGGTGAGTATGGAATGCGATGCGGCACCGCTGCCGGTTGTGGTCGCCACTGGTAACCCTGGCAAGGCCCGGGAATTCGGCCGTCTGCTCGGGGCTTCGTTCGACGTGCGCGTAAAGCCCGACGGCGCATCGGTAGCGGAAGAGACGGGTACGACTTTCGCGGAGAATGCGCGCCTCAAAGCCCTGAGCGTCTTTGCGGCGCTCGGCGGCACGCTGGCGGTGCTTGCGGATGACTCCGGCCTCGAAGTCGATTGTTTGGGGGGCTCGCCCGGGATCCGTTCTGCCCGTTTTGCGGGAGAAGAGGCCACCGATGCGGAGAACGTGGAGAGGCTGCTGGCGGAGATGGCCGGGAGCTCAGAGCGCCAGGCCCGCTTCGTATGTCATCTAGCGCTGCTGCTGCCTCGCAAGAATTGTTCTGACTCGAGCGGGGGGCTTTTGGAGGCGGAAGGCAGCCTTGAGGGGACGATCGGGCTGGTGCCAACAGGCGCGGAGGGGTTCGGCTACGACCCTGTCTTTCGACCCGCGGGTTGGGACAAGACCCTCAGCGAGGTGTCCCCGGGAGAGAAAGACGCAGCCTCACACCGCGCCAGGGCTGTGAAGGTCCTTTTGCATCTGATGGAAGAGAAAGGGATGCTCAGCTGTGGAGCTTGAGGCGTTCGAAAGCTTGGTGGCGGAGGCCGTGGATTCTTTGCCGGCCGAATTCCTGGAACGCCTCGAG